>JBEEJM010000048.1:0-21649 GCA_041169205.1 Pseudomonadota bacterium
TTGGCCAGCTTTTTCTCGGTGGCGTAGCTCAAAAAGGTGGGGATTTCGGTTCCGCCCGCGGGAATACAACCAAACGGTGCACCAATGGCGGTGCCACGAATCCACGCCGGAATAGAGCGCTTCCAGTCGCTCTTGGTCATGGTGACGCGACTCATCTTGTTTTCCGAGTCAACCACTTTGCCCTCGAACAACACGAAGTGCAACGCCTCAGCGACTGCAAACAGGCCTACGGCCACCAGCACGATCTCAATCCCGTCCAACAGCTCGGGCACATTACCGGTGTAACGCGCTTGGCCGGTAATCTGATCCATACCTACCAAGCCAACGGCCAGCCCGACAAACAGCGAGGTCAGCCCCCGTACGGTACTTTGGCCCAAAACCGCACTCACGGTGGTGAAGGCGAGCAGCATCAGGCAAAAATACTCAGGCGGACCCAGTTTGACCGCGTATTCGGCCACGATGGGTGCAAACAAAGTCACCACGATGGTGGCAATAGTGCCCGCAAAGAATGAGCCGATGGCCGACGTCGCCAAGGCCGCACCGGCACGGCCGCTCTTGGCCATTTTGTTGCCCTCCATGGCGGTGACCATGCTGGCGGTTTCTCCAGGTGTGTTGAGCAAAATGGAGGTGGTAGAACCGCCGTACATGGCACCGTAGTAAATGCCTGCAAAGAAAATCATGCTTGCTGTGGCATCCACCTTGGCGGTAATGGGCAGCAGCATCGCCACCGCGGTGGCGGGGCCAATGCCAGGCAATACGCCCACAGCCGTGCCCAGCGCGCAGCCCACAAAGGCCCACAACAAGTTGACCGGCGTGCCAGCCGTCATAAAGCCCTGAAGAAGTTGGTTCCAGATATCCATTAAATCCACCCGCTTTGTGTGAGCCCAGGCAAGCTAATCGCCAGGAATTGCGTAAACATCCAGTACACCGGCGCTGCAATCAGCAGGCCCACTACCGCATCATTCACCCACGATTTGATGCCACTGTCGGTCAGACCTTGCGCGTTGCGCAGCCCACGGGCGGCAATCACAAAACACAGGGTGCAGCTCAAAATAAAGCCGATGGTGGTGATGAGTGCTGCATTGAGCAACAAACCCGTGGACATCCAGACAAAGCCGGGCCAATAGGGTTTTTCGTCATCCTGGTTTTCCATGTCTCTGAAGCCACCGGTGCGCGCCTCAAAGACCAAAAACCCACCACAAATGAACAGCGCGATGGATACAAACCAGGGCAAGAAGTTGGGGCCCACGCCAGCGTAGCCAGCGTCCGATGGAATCGTGGAGGCCCCAACCGCCATCCCCAGGGCGAGCAGCACGGTGCCCGCCCCAACGGCCGTTTGTTGGGTTTTCCGCAACGCCTGGCTCATCCCAGCATCCCCGCCAGGTGCATGATGCCGCGCAGGCTGGCAAATTCGTTGTCCACGAATTCGTCGAATGCTTTGCCGGTGAGCAATGCTGGCGTCCAGGCGTTTTTCTCCAGCGACTCAGACCAGGATTTGGTCTTGGTGGCTTTGACGATCAGATCGGCCAGCGCTGCACGCTGTTCAGGCGTAATGCCGGGCGCACCATAGACTGCACGCCAGTTGCCCAGTACGACGTCATAGCCCATTTCTTTCATGGTGGGCACATTGACACCCGGCAGGCGTTTTTCAGATGTCACGCCAATGGCACGCATCTTTCCGGCGGCAATGTATTCAGAAAACTCGCTGTAGCCGCTGCCCCCCACGGTCACGTTGCCGCCCAGCACCGCCGCAGTGGCCTCGCCGCCGCCGCGAAAGGCGACGTAGTTCACTTTCTTGGGATCTACGCCCACTTTGGTTGCCAGCATGGACGCGCAAATGTGCTCTGTGGAGCCGCGCGAACCACCGCCCCATTTCACACTGCCGGGGTCTTTTTGCATTTGCGTGACCACGTCTTTCATGGTCTTCAATGGGGAATCTGAAGGCACCACGAACACGTTGTATTCGCTGGTAAGGCGTGCAATAGGTGTAGCGCGGTCCAGCGACACGGCGGGCTTGCCGGTAATGATGCCGCCTAGCATCACAGCGCCCATCACCATCATGGCATTGGCGTCGCCCTTGCTGGCATTCACGAACTGAGCCAAACCGATCACGCCTGCAGCACCACCCTTGTTTTCGTACAGCACCGTGTCAGCCGCTTTGGCTTCCAGCATGGCTTTACCCAAGGCGCGTCCGGTGGTGTCCCAGCCACCGCCGGGGTTGGCGGGAATCATCATCTTGACATTGGCAGCCGCTGAAGCGGTGAGCGGAAAACTGCCTGCTGCTGCCAGGGCGGCCAACGATTTCAAAAATACATCACGACGCATGAGAGTCTCCTCGGGTTAATAACAGGCTCTATGATGCGTTCGCAGTCTGTCAAACGGCTGTCCAAAGCCCTAGGGAAAACACCAAGTCGCCGTGCGCACAGCCATGCATTTGCTCCTCATTGAAGATGATCTGACCTTGCAAGCCACACTACAGCGCAGCCTTACGCGCAGCGGGATGCGGGTGGACGTGTGCAGCGACGGCGCGCTTGCCCTGCCCCTTTGGCAAAGCCTGTTGCCCGAAGTCGTGGTGTTAGACCTGAGCCTGCCCAACGTGGACGGCCTGGACGTCTTACGCCACGCCCGCGAAGCTGCGCTGGACACCCCCGTGCTCATCCTCACGGCCCGCGGCACTGTGGGTGACAAGGTTTTAGGGCTCAATGCGGGTGCCGACGACTACCTGCCCAAACCCTTTGATCTGGACGAACTGGAGGCCCGCGTCCACGCACTGCACCGCCGCAACACCAACCACCCCCGCCCCATGGCCGAAGAACCCATGCGCCTGGGGGCGCTGTACTTTGAACCCAGTACCGGAGCGATGTATTTCAAGCAAAACATTCTGGAACTGACCCCGCGTGAGCTGGCCCTGATGCGTGCGTTGATGGCAAAACCTGGACATGCCATCACCAAAGAGCGCTTGTTTGAAGTGGTGTTTCCTGGCGAGGCCCATGTGCAATACGAAGCCATTGAAGTGGTGGTGTACCGCCTGCGTAAAAAACTCGCAGACACCGGCGTCACGCTGATGACACTGCGTGGCTTGGGCTATTTGCTCAAGGCGGAATCCTGACATGGCGCATCCGATACGAACCGTGTCGCTGCGCCGGAACTTGCTAGTCGGGATCTTGCTGCCCATTGCATTGTTCGTGGTGGTAGACACGGTCAGCCTTTACCGTCAGGCACTGGGTGCAGTCAATATCGCGTACGACCGCACCTTGTTGGCCTCGGCCAAAGCCATTGGCGAACTGCTGGCAGTCGAGGGGATTGGCCCCGATGCCCGCATCCTCGCCCAAATCCCCTACTCCGCACTAGAGCCGTTTGAAGCCGACAACCGCAGTCGCATGACCTACCGCGTGTCGGATGCCCGCGGAAAGTGGATTGACGGCGCTCAAGATCTGGCCACTTGGACCGGTACCCTGCCCCAACAAGGCCCCTACGCCGCCCTAGTCGACTTTTATGACGACCAGTTCCGGGGCGACTCAGTGCGTGTGGCGGTGCTACTGCAACCGGTCGCCAGTAACAAAGGCCGCGCTATGGCCACCGTGCAGGTGGCTGAAACACTGGAACTGCGTCGTACGCTGGCGCGCCAGATTTTGCTGGACACGTTGCTGCGTCAGGCCATTCTGATCAGCGTCATTGTGGCGGTGGTGCTGGTCGTTGTGCAACGGGTGACCCGGCCCGTGCGCAAACTCAGTGACACCTTGCGCAGCCGTACGGAAGACGATCTCACACCCATTGATGCGTCAGACCTGCCGCGCGAGATACACCCGCTCACGGAAGCGACCAACCAGGTCATGGAGCGCCTCCAACATTTGCTGGACCACCAGAAACGTTTTGTCCGTGATGCCGCACACCAATTGCGCACCCCGCTGGCAGTGCTCAAAGTGCAGGTGCAGTCGGCCCGGCGTGGTGATATAGATGCCCGCTCCGCCTTTGCAGAAATTGAAACCACGGTGGACCGGGCAACGACCTTGGCCAACCAGATGTTGTCGCTCGCCAAAGTGGAACAACTTCACCAGCAACGCGACTATGTGGCCATAGACTGGGCAGAAGTGGTGCGGGCCATGGCCCTGGATTTGTCGGCCCTGATAGCGCAGAAAGACATCGACTTTGAACTGATCACCCAACCAGCCCTAGTGCTATCGCACGACTGGATGCTGCGAGAGCTGGTACGCAATGTGCTGCACAACGCCATAGGCCACACGCCTGTGCACAGTGCATTGACAGTGCGTCTGGAGCCGTCGCAAGGCTTCGCAATGCTCACCGTGTCAGATTCCGGTGCCGGTATTTCCGATGCATTGCGCAAACGGTTGTTTCAACCGTTTGCGTCAGGTGACAGCCGTACCGGAACCGGTTTGGGCCTAACCATTGCACGAGAAATTGTGTTGTCGATGAGAGGAACCATTCAGCTGAACAACCGTGTGCTGGGTGAGCGCATCGCAGGACTTGATGCCGTCGTCAAATTGCCGCTTGTGTCCTAAACCGCAACGCACAATTGCCCCATGGAAAAAATTCGCATCGACAAATGGCTTTGGGCCGCACGCTTTTTCAAGACGCGCTCCCTGGCAACCGACGAAGTCAACCGGGGGCGGGTGCAAATCGGCCAGCACGACATCAAGCCATCCAAAGAGGTACAAGCCGGAGACACCCTCACCCTGTGGCAAGGCAGCGTGAAGCGCACGGTCGTGGTCAAGGGCATCAGCGGACAACGCGGCTCTGCGCCAGTCGCCCAGGCGCTGTATGAGGAAACCGTCCAAAGCCTGGAGCACAGAGCACGGGCCGCAGAGCGCAACCGCCTCAGCCCGGAACCCGCCGCAACGATTGCCCACGGCCGCCCCACCAAGCGCGACCGCCGCGATCTGGACAAGGGCTGGGGTGAGCGTTGGAGCGCATCGACGGACTAAGCCAAAGCGCACGTTTAGCAACGAAAAAAGCCATCAATCTTTCGATTGATGGCTTTTAAAGTTTGGCGGAAACGGAGAGATTCGAACTCTCGATGAGGCTCTACACCCCATACTCCCTTAGCAGGGGAGCACCTTCGGCCACTCGGTCACGTTTCCAGTCAGGCGTGCATTATCGCACGACTCTATGCCGTTTTCAGCTTGCTGGCTGGTCCAGATCAAAGGCTTTGTGCAAAGAGCGCACCGCCAGCTCCATGTACTTCTCGTCGATCACCACAGAAGTCTTGATTTCAGAGGTGGAAATCATCTGGATGTTGATGCCTTCTTCAGACAACACGCGGAACATTTTGCTGGCGACACCGACGTGGCTGCGCATACCGATGCCGACGATGGACACCTTGCAAATCTTGGTGTCGCCCACCACTTCTTGCGCACCCAAGCTGGGCAGTACCTTGCTCTTGAGCAGGTCTACCGCCTTGGCGTAATCGCCACGGTTGACGGTGAAGCTGAAGTCGGTCTTGCCGTCTTTGCTCAGATTTTGGATGATGACGTCGACTTCGATATTGGCATCGGCCACGGCACCCAAAATTTGGTACGCAATGCCGGGCTTGTCGGGCACGCCCAGGACGGAAATTTTGGCCTCGTCGCGGTTAAAAGCAATGCCAGAGACAATGGCTTGTTCCATGTGTTCGTCTTCCTCAAAAGTAATCAGGGTGCCGGACGCGGCTTCTTCATTGATATCGATATCCCAAGGCGTGAAGCTGGAAAGCACGCGCAAAGGCACCTTGTATTTGCCAGCAAACTCGACCGAACGAATCTGCAACACCTTGGAGCCCATGGAGGCCATCTCCAGCATCTCTTCAAAGCTCACGGTGTGCAGGCGACGCGCTTCGGGCACGACGCGGGGGTCGGTGGTGTACACGCCATCCACGTCGGTGAAAATCAGGCACTCTTGTGCTTTCATGGCCGCAGCCACCGCCACCGCCGAGGTGTCTGATCCACCACGGCCCAGCGTGGTGATGTTGCCGAGGTCGTCCAGTCCCTGAAAACCAGTGACGATGACGACTTTGCCGGCCGTTAGATCTGCCCGCACTTTTTTGTCGTCAATGGACTCAATGCGGGCCTTGGTATAGGCACTGTTGGTGCGAATGGGCACTTGCCAACCCGCATAGCTCACCGACTCCATACCCTCGCCTTGCAGCGCAATGGCGAGCAACGCACTGGAGACTTGCTCGCCAGTGGCAGCCAGCATGTCGAGCTCGCGGCCATAGGCGTCGCCTTGTTTGGACGGTGCCAGCTCTTTGGCAAGACCCAACAAACGGTTGGTTTCACCGCTCATGGCGGACGGAACGACCACCATCTGGTGACCGGCGCGCGCCCATTTGGCTACGCGTTTGGCGACGTTGCGGATGCGGTCCGTGGAACCCATCGACGTGCCGCCGTATTTGTGAACAATCAAGGCCATTGAATCAAAAGTGTGGTGAGCAAAACCTATGGATTGTACCAACCCAGCACGTCCATATTGCGCTGCACAAAACCAACCCCCACCTTGATGTGGATGCGGTGCCCGCGCGTGGTGCAGGCTTGCACTTGGCTCAGCAACTCGCCCAACTGCGCGGTGCTGGGTATGACTTGGTAGCTGCTTTTGAGCCAGTAGCGCAGCACATTGCCTTGGCGCGCAGGGCTCAGCGCCTGCACGGCTTTGATTTTGGGTGCGCCACCCGCATCCGTACACACGCGTGCAAAGTCCAGCTGGGCCAGATCATTCAACAGCTCCTGGGCCTGGGCCGCATGGGCGGCGCTACGGGCAAAGGTATCCCGAAACTGGGGGAACACCGCCTGCAATGCGGGCAGCAAGCGGGCGCGAATGCGGTTGCGGGTGAATTTTTCGTCGATATTGGTGGGGTCTTCCACAAACGTGGCTTGCTGCTGCGCCAGCCACTGCCGGATGGACTCGCCACTGACACCCAACAAAGGCCGGTAAAAGTCCAGCCCCTCTCGCTGCCATTGTGCGGGCATCGCGCTTAAGCCCGCCACGCCTGCGCCACGACTCAAGGCCAGCAAGAGTGTCTCCACCTGGTCATCAGCATGCTGCGCAATTGCTATTGATTTAATAGCTGCTTGCGCAGTATCCACGAGGGCTAGAGTACTAAAAGCCTTGTAACGGGCATTGCGGGCCGCATCTTCCGGGCTTTGGCCGCTTTGGTGCGAGGCGTCCACGCGTTGCACCCGCAGGGGCACTTGCAGCTGTGCGCACAAGGCCACACAGTGCTGTTCAAACTGCGCAGCCGCGGCCTGCAAGCCATGGTTAACGTGAAGCGCCACCACCTGCCCGGGCCAGCGCGCCGCACAAGCGATGAGCAGTGCAGTGGAATCTGCCCCCCCACTGAGCGCCACGCCGAGCGATTCACCCGGTGGCAACGCAGGCTGAAAGGCCTGCATCGCCTGCTCCAGCGATTGGGTCATGGCGGGAACACTGCCAAGCTATTTGGCGGCGGCTTTGGTGTCGGTAAAACGACCGTAGCTTTGCAGCCGGTCGTAACGGCGATCCAGCAGCTCTTTCACTTTGAGGTCGCTCACTTGGCGGTAAGCGTCGCTCAAAGCGCGCTTGAGGAAGGCCGAGGCCTGCTTGACGTCGCGGTGTGCACCCCCCACAGGCTCGTTGACGATCTTGTCGACCAGGCCCAATGCTTTGAGGCGGTGCGCGGTGATGCCCAAAGCATCCGCAGCTTCTTGGGCTTTGTCAGAGGTCTTCCACAGAATGGACGCGCAGCCCTCAGGGCTGATGACCGAGTAGATGGAGTACTGAAGCATGATCACTTGGTCCGCCACGGAGATCGCCAGTGCGCCGCCCGAGCCGCCTTCACCGATGATGGTGGTGATGATGGGCACCTCGAGCTGCGCCATTTCAAAAATGTTGCGGCCAATGGCCTCGGACTGGCCACGCTCTTCGGCGTCAATGCCGGGGTAGGCACCGGGCGTATCCACAAAGGTGAACACCGGCAGTTTGAACTTTTCGGCCAATTTCATCAGGCGCAAGGCCTTGCGATAACCCTCGGGCTTGCTCATGCCAAAGTTGCGCAAACCACGCTCTTTGGTGTCGCGCCCTTTTTGCTGGCCCAACACCATGCACGGTGTGCCGTTGAAGCGCGCCAATCCGCCCACAATGCTCAGGTCGTCCGCAAAATGCCGGTCGCCGTGCAGCTCCACAAAATGGGTGAAGATTTCACCAACATAGTCCAACGTATAGGGGCGCTCTGCATGCCGGGCGATCTTGGTGATCTGCCAGGGCGTGAGGTCGCTGTAAATGTCTTTGGTGAGCTGCTGGCTCTTTTTGCTGAGCTGCTCGATCTCGGCGGAAATATCTACCGCTGATTCGTTTTGCACGTAGCGCAATTCTTCGATCTTGGATTCCAGGTCCGCAATCGGTTGCTCGAAATCCAGAAAAGTCTTTTTGGCCAACGGTTTACTCCTTCTATCGGCTAACACCCCACAAACACGGTACGTGCGGGATGTTGTAGCCTGTTAGTACACGACCGGTACAGGGTCGAGTGATCGCCAAATATACCAAGTCGCGACGCTGCAATAGGGTGCCCAGGCTGCGGCTACTTCGCGCGCGTCGCTTCGGCTGACCACTTCACCAGAAAAATAGCCCTTGCTGATGCCGTTGATCAAGCCCACATCGTCCAGCGGCAGCACATTGGGTCGCATCAGGTGAAAGATGAGAAACATCTCCGCCGTCCAACGGCCAATGCCCCGAATCGACACCAGTTCGTTGATGATGTCTTCGTCGCCCATGGTCTCCCAGGACTTGAAATGCAAGGCACCATTGTCAAAGTGCAGCGCCAGGTCAACCAGGTACTCCACCTTGCGCGCACTCAGACCGGACGCGCGCATGTCGTCCACCTTGAGTTTGAGCACATTGGCCGGGGTGATCTTTTTCGGCAGCAGGGCAAACCGGTCCCACACGGTCTGGGCCGCTTTGACAGAAATTTGCTGCCCAACGATGCTGCGTGCCAGTGTGACGAAGGCGTCACCACGGGTGTGCAGACACGCGTCGCCAAACTGGGGGATGAGGCGCTTCATTACCCGGTCTTTTTTCATCAGATGCTTGCAGGCATCCTCCCAAAACTCGGGGGTCACCTTGTCCACAACAGCGAGCTTGGTAGCAACCATTATTGAACCACCTCCCAGGTGGTTCCAGTCGCAGAGTCCTTCAAAACAATACCTTGGCCAAGCAATTCCTTGCGGATGCTGTCGGCCAGCGCGAAATCTTTGTTCGCCTTGGCGGCGGCGCGCTCGGTAATGCGCTGGGCAATATCCACCTCCGTCAGCTTGGCCCCGGCCTGCAAATAGGTTACCGGGTCAGCCTGCAGCAACCCCAGGCACGCGCCCAATGCCTTGAGCAAGGCAGCCAGCTCTACCGACTGTGTGCGATTGACTTCGGATGCCAGATCGAACAGCACGGCCACCGCTTCTGGCGTGCCAAAGTCTTCGTCCATGGCGGCTTTGAAGCGGGCAGCAAACGGGTTGCCCCAATCCATGTCCGTTCGGGCTGAGCCTGTCGAAGCCACCCCTTCGACAGGCTCAGGGGGAACGGAGTGAAGCGCCGTGTACAAGCGCTTCAACCCGGTGCGAGCGTCGTCCAAATGGACGTCGCTGTAATTCAGCGCCGTACGGTAGTGGGTGCGCAGCAGAAAGAAGCGCACAGTTTCCGGGTCGTACTGCTTGAGTACCTCGCGAATGGTGAAGAAGTTGCCCAGGCTTTTGGACATCTTCTCGTTGTCCACCCGCACAAACCCGTTGTGAATCCAAAACTTGGCTAACGGCTTGCCGGTAGCGCCTTCGCTCTGGGCAATCTCGTTCTCGTGGTGGGGAAACTGCAGGTCTGCGCCGCCACCGTGAATATCGAAGGTGTCGCCCAGGGTCTGGCAGCTCATGGCCGAACACTCGATGTGCCAACCGGGACGGCCCACGCCGTACGGGCTGCTCCATTTGGCATCTTCTGGTTCAGATTCTTTCGCGGCTTTCCACAGCACGAAATCCAGCGGGTCTTGCTTGCCGTCGTCCACGGCCACCCGCTCGCCAGCGCGCAAATCGTCCAACGATTTGCCGGACAGCTTGCCGTAGCCGGGAAACTTGCGCACGGCGTAGTTGGTGTCGCCGGAGGTCGCGCGATAGGCCAACCCTTTGGCTTCCAACTGACCAATCAGGTCCAGCATGTGCGGCACATATTCGGTCGCGCGGGGCTCCAAAGAAGGTGGCTCGATACCCAGCAGCGCGATGTCGTGGTGCATGGCCAGCACCATCTCGTCGGTCAGCGCACGGATGGTGATGCCGCGCTCTACCGCGCGTTTGATAATTTTGTCGTCAATGTCGGTGATATTGCGGACATAGGTGACGCGGTAACCGCTGCTCTTGAGCCAGCGCTGCACCACATCAAACGCCATCATCATGCGGGCGTGGCCAATGTGGCACAGGTCGTAAATCGTCATGCCGCAGACATACATGCGGACGTGGCCGGGCTCTAGCGGAGCGAAGTCTTCCAGCGCGCGCGAAAGCGTGTTGTATATGCGCAAACTCATGGGTAATTTCAAACGAACGCGCAGGGCGTAACAAACGGGGAACGGGAACGCTTGTTCTGAATTCGAAGCGTCTGCGCCCTACCCCTCAGATACAATCCAGCGCAGTATATAGCCCCCGTTAGGGCTCTAGTTCACGCGCAAGACTACAAAGGCTTTATGAAGCACGCACGATCCACAGTTTTTCAGCCCCTTCGCCTGTTGTCTCTCGCCGCCGCTCTGTTCGCCGGCAATGTCTATGCCGACGACTACGCCGATGTCACCCAGCTGGTGCGCAGCGGCAAACTTGCCGAAGCGATGACCAAAGCCGACCAGTACCTGAATGCCAAGCCCAAAGACCCGCAAATGCGCTTTCTCAAAGGTGTTATCCAGCGCGACAGCGGCAAAACGCCCGAGGCCATTGGCACCTTTACGCGCCTGACCGAAGACTACCCAGAGCTGCCCGAGCCCTACAACAATCTGGCCGTGCTGTACGCAGGTCAGAGCCAATTTGACAAAGCCCGTACGGCACTGGAAATGGCCATCCGCACCAACCCCAGCTACGCCACAGCCCACGAAAATCTGGGTGACGTGTACGCCAAGCTAGCCAGCCAGGCCTATAACAAAGCGCTGCAACTGGACAACACCAATACCGCAGTGGCGCCCAAACTGGCGTTGATTCGCGAGCTGTTCAGCACCACGGGCGCTAAAGGCCAGCGCCCTGCCCCAACGCCTGCCGCCGCACCCACTCCGGCGCCGACGCAGACAGCTGTAGCGAAACCAGCACCCTCCCTCCCGACACCGGCAGCAGTAGCGCCAGTTGCTGTGCCTACGCCATCGCCCGTCGTCGTTGCCCCAGCGGTAGTAGTGCCAGCACCGACTGTTGCAACGCCTACCAATCACCAGGCCAAAGATGCAGAGGCCGCCGTCAAAGCCTGGGCCAGCGCGTGGGCTGCCAAGGATGTGAAGGGCTATCTAGCAAGCTACGGCAAGGACTTCAATCCCCCCGGCTCCATGAGCCGCAGCCAATGGGAAGCCGAGCGCAAACAGCGCATTGGCAGCAAAAGCAACATCAGTATTAAGCTGGAGAACCTGAACGTCACGGTAGATGGCTCCAAAGCCGTCGCCAAATTCCGCCAGGACTACAAGGCCAGCGGTTTGGCAGTTTCCAGCCGTAAGACCCTGGACATGCTGAAGACGGGTGATCGCTGGCAGATTGTCAAAGAGTCCACTGGCAACTAATTTTCGCCAGTGATGGCCGCGCCCGTGAAATCTCTTGTCACTGCAATCTGTTTGGCTGTGGGGTTGGGGGCAGCATTTGCTGTTCAGCATCCTGTCAAGCAAAACAAGCATGCCCATGCCACGCCGCCGCAAGTTGTGCCAGCGCCGCCCAAAACGCCTGAAGGGACGGCCGAGACGCGGCTGATCGAGGTCTACAGCCTGATCGGCAAGGCCCAAAATCGGCAAGCCTTGGACAAGGCCAGCCAGCTGGTGCAAGACCACCCCAATTTTCAGCTGGCGCAGCTGGTTTATGGCGACTTGCTCACCGCACAGACACGCCCCATCAAAGCGCTGGGCGATGTTCCCGACGACATGGCACGCAAAGCGGCTGTGGCCTTGGGTGACTTACGCGAAGAGTCGCAGCGACGCATCCGAGCGCTGCGCGAACGTCCACCGAACGGCTCTGTTCCGTCGCAGTTCTTAGCGTTGTCTCCACGCACCCGCCACGCCATCGCGGTAGATTCATCGCGCTCACGTCTTTACCTGTTTGAGAACACCTCAACGGGGTTGGCTTTGGTCGCTGACTACTACATCTCGGTGGGCAAAGCAGGCACTTCAAAATCGACAGAAGGCGATCAACGCACGCCACTGGGGGTGTACTACATCACCAGCAACCTGGACCCGAAATCACTCAAAGATTTTTATGGCTCTGGTGCGTTGCCCATCAACTACCCGAACATTCTGGACACCAAGCGCGGCAAGACTGGCAGCGGCATCTGGTTGCACGGCACCCCGCCCAACCAGTTTTCGCGGGCCCCATTGGCAACAGACGGTTGTGTGGTGCTGGCCAACCCCGATCTGGAGCAGATCATTCGAACGGTAGAAGTACGCACCACGCCGGTGGTGATTGCCAACCAGTTGGACTGGGTTGGGCCGCACAGCGCCCGCACCGAAGGCAAGGTTTTTGAAGACGCTTTGCTGGCGTGGCGCAATGCCAAGACCGGGGGCAATGTGCAACAAATTTTGTCGTTTTACACCGCAGACTTCAACAGCAACGGTAAAACCCTGGAGCAATGGACCCCCGCCCTGAAGTTAGAGTTGTCCAAAGCGCAGGGACGCACCATCCAACTCAAAGACGTGTCGTACCTGCGCTGGACCGACAGTGCCGACACCATGGTGGCGACGTTTGGAGAGGTGGCCGACGGCGCGCGCACCGGTTTGACCAAGCGCCAATACTGGATACGCCAAAATAGTCAGTGGAAAATTTTCTTTGAAGGAATCATGTAATGACTCAGTGGAATAACGTTCGACGCCTGTGCCTGATGCTGTGCGCAGGGTTTGTGGTACATGCAAGTGCCACCACGCCTGCTGCACCCAAGGTCAAATTTCAAACCAGCCAGGGTGAATTTATCGTGGAGCTGTATCCCGACAAAGCGCCAGTAACCGTCGAAAACTTTTTGCAGTACGTCAAAGACAAGCACTACGACGGAACCGTCTTTCACCGGGTGATGGATAACTTCATGATTCAAGGCGGCGGCTTTACGGCCAACATGGCAGAAAAAACCACGCGTGCACCCATCACGCTGGAATCACGCAATGGCCTGAAAAATGACCGTGGCACGATTGCCATGGCCCGCACGTCTGCGCCCAATTCCGCCACCGCCCAGTTTTTTGTCAATGTCGTCGACAATAACAACCTCAACGCGCCGCAACCGGACGGAAACGGCTACGCCGTATTCGGCAAGGTCGTACAAGGCATGGAGACCGTTGACAAAATTCGCAGCGTACCTACCACCAACAAAGGCCCGTTTCAGAACGTGCCTGCCAGTCCCATCGTTATCAACTCTGCCACTTTAGTGAAATAAATCATGAGCAATCCACAAGTAGAACTACACGTTACAGATTACGGCGTTATTACCCTGGAACTTGACCAGGAAAAGGCCCCAAAATCCACTGCCAACTTCTTGGCTTACGTGAATAAGGGCCACTACAACAACACCATCTTTCACCGCATCATTCCGGGTTTCATGGTGCAAGGCGGCGGCATGGAGCCAGGCATGGCCCAAAAATCTTGCGATGCGCCCATCGAGAACGAGGCCAACAATGGCTTGAAGAATGCGAACTACACCGTGGCCATGGCCCGTACTGGTGACCCGCACTCGGCCACCGCTCAGTTTTTCATCAACATTGCTGACAACGGTTTTCTCAACCACACTGCGCCTTCGCAGCAGGGCTGGGGCTATGCCGTATTTGGCAAGGTGGTGTCGGGTTCGGACGTGGTCGACAAAATCAAGGCGGTCAAAACCAGCCGCAAGGGTCACCACGACGATGTGCCGCAAACCGACGTGGTGATCGAAAAAGCGGTCGCACTGTAACCAACACGGTCGTTGCTATGGAAATCGTCGCCCCTCCAGCATGGCGGTGCGTCGATTTCATCTCGGACCTGCACCTGCAGGCATCCGACACGGCCACGTTTGAGGCCTGGCGTAACTACCTCTGCGGCACGGCTGCGGACGCGGTGTTTTTCTTGGGCGACTTGTTTGAAGTCTGGGTCGGCGATGATGCAATTGCCGATGCTTCCGGGTTTGAAGCGCTGTGCGCCACAACCGTTCAGGCTGCGACCGCCCGCGTACCGGTCTACATCATGCACGGCAACCGAGATTTTTTAATGGGTCCGGCACTGATGCAGTCTTGTGGCGCAACACTGCTAGCTGACCCCACCACGCTGACAATATTTGACCAGCGCTGGCTGCTCACCCACGGTGACGCACTGTGCCTGGACGACACGGCCTACCAGCAATTTCGTGCCACCGTCCGCAGCGCGGAATGGCAACAAACCTTTCTGGCCCAACCTTTGGCCGAACGCCAAAAGGTGGCACGCGGCCTACGCGAACAAAGCGAGACACGCAAACGCCAAGCCACCGACTACGCCGATGTGGACACCTCAGCAGCCATTGCTTTGCTGAATGCCTGCAAAGCCGACCACATGATCCACGGCCACACACACCGACCGGCGGACCACTTGTTAATTGGTGAAAAGAAACGTTTTGTACTGAGTGACTGGGACTTGCAAGCGCAACCGCCCAGGGCCGAAGTGATGCGCTTGACGCGAACCCACGGCAAGAGCCAACTGACACGCATGGCGCCTGAATTTGCGTCAGCTATTACGCCAGCTTTTGCGCCCACGATTGCGGATTGACCTCGTCAATCTGCCACGGGTCCAGGTACTGCTGCGCGTAGCGCTGGTAAACACCTTCCCGGACAAACACATCAAACAGGTCGGGATCGATGTGCCCGCTGGTTCGGAATTTGTCCATGATCGCCATCGCCTGCGATAGCTTCATGCCCTGTTTATAGGGGCGATCTTTGGCCGTCAGGGCCTCAAAAATATCGGCAATGCCCATCACGCGAGCCTGCACCGACATCTGGTCGTGTGTTAGCCCCTTGGGGTAGCCCTTGCCATCCATACGCTCATGGTGACCGCCCGCATATTCGGTCACATTCTTCAGATGCTTGGGCCATGGCATTTGCTCCAGCATTTTGATGGTGGCCACGATATGGTGGTTGATGATCTCGCGCTCCTCGGCCGTTAGCGTGCCCGCCCGCACCGTGAGGTTTTCGACCTCATCCGCACTCAAAAACTCCGCCTCTACGCCCGTCGCATTGCGCCAAATATTCGTGATGCCGATGGTGCGTACACGCTGTTGGTCAGCCTCGGTCATGGTTTCTGAGCCAACGTTCGCGTGGCGCAAAAAGTTGCGGTCATCGTCCAGCGCGTCAATGCGGCTTCGGCATTGGGCTTGCACCATGGCTTCTCCCGCCGGATCTCGAACAGCGCGCAAGGCAAGCTGCGCCCGCAAGGCGGTAATCTCTTGGTCGCGCTTGAGCACTTCAAAGCGGGTGTCGATCAAGTGGATGCGGTCAAACAGCGTGTGCAGTTTCGTCGCTTTGTCCACCACATGCACGGGGGTAGTCACCTTGCCGCAGTCGTGCAGCAGGCCCGCGATTTTTAGCTCGTAGCGGTCGCGGTCGTTCATGGAAAACCCGGCCAACGGTCCGGTTTGGGTGACGTTCACCGCTTCGGCCAGCATCATGGTCAGGGCTGGTACGCGCTCGCAATGTCCACCGGTATAGGGCGATTTTTCATCAATCGCAATATTGATGACACTGATGAAGGACTCAAACAGCCCCTCTAGCTGACTGATCAGGTTGCGGTTGGTAATGGCAATGGCCGCCTGCGAAGCCAATGACTCGGCCAGACTTTGATCCGCAGCAGAAAAGGCGACGACCTCATGCGTGTCGGGTCGCTGGGCATTGATGAGTTGCAGCACGCCGATGACCTCGCCTTCATGGTCCTTCATGGGCACAGACAGAAACGACTTGGAGCGGTAGCCCATGCGCTCATCAAACGCGCGCGTGCCGGAGAAATCGAAGTTGGGTTCGGTGTACGCGTCGGCGATGTTGACGGTTTGGTTGTGAATGGCGGAGTACGCGGCCACCAGCGAATCATTGGGCTGCCCTTGTGCAGTGTGCAGCGGCAGATTAGGAAAATGAATGGCCTGCCCAGAGTGCCCGCCCAGCGCCACGTCCAGGGACGTCGATCGTAAAATTGCGAACCGCAGCGCCTCGCCATCGTCAGTCACGCGGTACAGCGTGCCCCCATCGGCGTGGGTAATGGTCTGCGCCGCGACCAGTATATTTTCCAGCAGCTGCGTGATGTCACGCTCTTTGGACAGCGCAGCGCCAATCGCATTGAGCTGCTCTAAACGCCGTAGCAGGTCTTCAACAGAGTCCACATTACCTCCGCGTAACAACAGGCCTTTGTGCCCATGCGCACAGAGGCCATTGTTTCACAATCAGCGTTTGAACAATACCTTCAGCACGTTTTGCAGGCGACGGGCCTCAGCTTCCGCAAAGTTGCCAGCAAGTACCACCGCCGCGTCCTGGCCCCAAGTCTGCGCTGGTGCTGGATCGTTACGGCGTGTCAGCAGTTGAAGCTGCAAGGCACGGCGGTCTGACAACAAATCTGCGGGCGTTGGCACTTCTGCCGCCATTTCGAGCCGCAACAGCGCTTCCGGTGCTGTCATGCCCTTTACGGGAGACTTGGATTCAGCCACGGCCTGCGACCAACTGGTACGGAGCGCTGCATTCGTGCGTCCGCCCAACTCTTGCACCGAGGGCATGAGGCTGGCATCGCGCTTTTCCCAAGCTGAAAGCAACTGGGTCAACGCCTCGCCATGGGCTTGTGCAGCCAACTTTTTAAGCGCTAACTGTGCATGCTCTAGCGCGTCGCGCTGGGCGCGGAAGGCGGTATCACCCAAACGGGGAGCCTCGGTCCAGCCGCCGGTGCGTGGCGGACGGTCTTCACGCGCACCGCGTGGCGCATCTTTGCGATCCGCCCACTTGCCAGCCCGGCCTGCCGCAGGGGCTGGCGTCTCTTTGCGCATGCCGGGGCGGTCATCGCCACGCATCGCAACCACTGGTTTGGGCGCGGCTTTTGGTGCAGGTGCCACTTCGACAGGCGCATCAGTTGCTACATTTTCAATAGCTGCTTGCGCAGTATCTACGGGGGCTTCAGCCGTATTTGACTCAGATTCATTGGCCTGCACCGCTGCCTTGGCTTGGGTTTCCTGTGCACCTGCATCGCGTACTTCTGCCTGGGCCAGAGCCTGACCAGAAAGCGCTGCGTCCAACGCGGCCATGGCTGCGCGAATACGCTGCGCGTCACCCGAAGCGTTAGCTGCTTCAAGTGCCTTGGCGGCATCCAGCACCACACGGTCGCGTGCGCCAAGGGTGGCCTCGGCCTTTTCGCGGTCCACCGTCTTGCGGTTAAAAGCGTCGTCAATCGGTTTGCGGAAAGCGTCCCACAGCTTTTGCTCCTGGCGGCGGTCCATCGGCACCGTATGGGCCTGTGCCTGCCAGCGCTGTTGCAGCGACTTGACAGCATCCATACGCAGCACCGGGGCATCGCCCAAGACCTTGGCTTCTTCAATCATGGCCTGGCGTAAGGCCAAGCTTTGGGCCTGCAGCACTTCCAGCGGCTCGGCCGCGTTGGAAATCGCGGTTTTCCAGAGCGGTTGCAATTCGGCAAACACTTTCTCGCCCACGTGGCCGCCTTCGCGCCAGCGGTCGCCAAACTGGTGCAGGACGCGGTTAAAGCCCTTCCAGTCGTCGTCGCGTGCGGTGCGGTTGTCGGTGGCCCATTGGTTGACTTCTTCAATCAGCGCCAAACGCTGGGCCTTGTGCTCGGCGGTCTCAGTTTTGAGTTTTTCCAGCCAACCTTCAACCACCTTGTGGGCTTCGTTGCAGGCCTCGTCAAACCGCTTCCACAGGGCGTGATTGGGGATGCCGCCCTGGTCGGTTTGCTTCCATTGCTCGCGCACGGCGCGCAGCGTTTCTTGCATCTTGCGCCCGCCCATGGCTTGGCCTTCGGGGCGCTTGAGCAGGCCTTCGGCCTTGGCCACCAGCTCCTCGCGAATCTGGTCGGCACGCCAGCGCTGCCAACCCTCAAGCTCTCCGGCCGCCGACAACGCGGTATGGGCTTTGTTTTCCAGCTTGCCGTCAATGAGCTTGCCAAACTCTTTTAAGGCCTGGCGCAAAGCACCGGCCGCACCGGCACTGGCTTTGCCATGGCCTTCGGCCACTTCTCGCTCCAGCACGGCCAGAGCCTCGCCCACCGCAGTGGTCGCAGCAGCGCGCACCTGGGGATCTACTTGGGGCTTGGCTTGTTTAGGTGCGGCCTCCAAAGGAACGCCCCGGCCCACGCGGACTTCGTCTGCCCATACCGGAACCGGTGGCAATGCAGCCATGGGGTCTTGTACCGCCACTACCGCCAGTGCCAAAGCCCCCTGAAAAGCGTCCCACACCACGAGCAACTGCGCTTTGGACGCTTCTAATAAGGCAGGAAACTTCAAATCTACGCTCGGCCAGCTGGCATCCATCACCAGTTGCCCCGCCTGGGTTTGCCAGTGTTCTACGTCGGCACGCAAGGTGTCCAAGGCGGTTTGCGCGTCTTTCCAAGACTTGGTGGACAGCACTTCAATGCGCTGGGCCAACAAAACGGCGGCTTCGCGCTGCACTTGAACTTGGTGCTGCAAATCTTCAATGGTGCGCACCCGCTCCAGCAGTTGGGTTTTGAGGGAAGCCAAAGGCTCCTTGCTCAAAGGTGCACCCGCTTTGGCAGCGTCTCGCTGCCACGCCAGTGCATCGGCAATATTGAGTTTGGTGACGTCGAGCAGCGTTTGGGCTTTGGCGACCCATTCGGCAGCCAGCGCTTCCTGGTTCTTGGAGCGCTTGAGCTCATCAAGCTTCTCACGGACCAGCTTGGCGGCCCCTTTGTCTTTGACGCTCAGTTCTTTGAAAGCGGCAGACAGCTGCTCATGCGATGGGCTCCCCGCAAGCCACTCACGCACTCGGGATGCACGTTCACCGGCGGTGGCAGCAGAATAAATATCGTTGTAATTAGCGGAATTGGACGAGGTCACGGTGAGCTCAATGTGAAAGTGGGTAAAAAATCGGCAACCCAGTATTTTCGCCTCTAAATAGTACGAGTCCGGGTTTTTCAAAAAGAAAGCCCGGGCTCGGGCATTGCTGACCGGGCTCGGGCTTGGCGGCTGACCAATGGTCCATGCCGTCGAACTTGCCAGCGGAGAGATTGACGTCTCCAACTGGACCAGAAGCAATAGATTGCCTCCATCAATTGTCGGGGCCGCTTTATCGCTAATACCCTGCAGGTACGGACTGGCTACTGCCGACAGATCGCCTGAATCTTCAGGCAAACGAACTTTAGGGGCATCTGTGCCGAAATTCAAATCCGCTTTTCAATGGGAACGGGCAGAGCGATTGCCAGTTTTAGAGTGATCTCTCGCCGTATAGCACCTACCAAGCCCTGCAAAAACCCTCAATTCATCATTCATTGGAATAACAAACTGATTTTATATGGTTGACTTGGTATAACAATGCCACCTAAAATCCGCCCATCCCAGTTCTAACTAGGGATAACCCGCACCCGCTGCCGAACCCGGCATATTCAAATCGCTGCACATGTCGAGACGACGCCGCAGGATATTGATAGCGTACCAACCCAAACGGGGTGCCCCAAAAGCCCGCTCGGCTTGCCGACTGGCCCAAGGAACCCGCCTAAGAAGGAAGAGCTATGACAGCGACCGAAAAAATCACCAAGGGCATTCGCATTTTTGCGAGCGACATCGCCCAAGGCTTCTTTGAGATTACTCACAACGGCTTTGCCCTGCTGGGCTTGGCAGTGATGTTTGCCGTATTGACCCTGACAGCCCGCCCTGAAATTCGCCAGGCCGGCGAAGTTGAGTTGATGGGCTGGTTGAAAGACCGCCAAACCACCCTCAGTGGCCTGACGTCCGACGTGGAAGGCATCGACCGCGCTACTGCCGCCAACCCCCAAAGCCTGCCCAAACAGCAAGCTGCCGTGGCGTTTTGGTTGAGCCGCAAATACAACGTGGCTCCCGAGCCACTCAGCGCACTGGTGGCCGAAGCCTTTGACATTGGCAGCAAGACCAAGCTGGACCCTACCCTGATTCTGGCCATCATGGCCGTCGAATCGGGGTTCAACCCCTTTGCACAAAGTGCTGTGGGCGCGCAAGGTCTGATGCAGGTCATGACCAAAATCCACAGCGACAAGTATGAAAACTTTGGTGGCAAACTCGCGGCCTTCGACCCGGTTAGCAACCTTCGCGTGGGCGTCAAAGTACTACAAGAGTGCATTGTGAGGGCTGGCTCCGTCGAAGGGGGCCTCAAATACTATGTGGGCGCCGCCAACATGGAAGACGATGGTGGTTACGCAGGAAAAGTAATGGCCGAACACAACCGCCTACAGCAGGTTGCCGCAGGCAAGTCGGTTCCGACACTTGCACCTCAAGTAGTTCCGGTCTTTCACCCTGCCAAACCTATGGATGAGACTGAGAAAGTGGCCTCCTTGGCCAACTCGTAACCATCGCGGTTGCCGTCAGGTAAACTCACACCCGTACGCGACTGGCGATAGGCACCACTCCTCTAGAGGTTTCGGTGCTGACGTGGGACACCACTGGGAAGCGTACCGCAGCACTGCTGTGTTCAGCCGTTCGCCTGGGCAGCCCCTGTTTCATTTCTTATAGCTTGAAATGAATCTACAGGGCCCGTGTCATTAAGGACTGCCATGTACAACCGTAATATCCTCGTCGAACAAACCGACCCCGAATTGTGGGCCGCCATCCTGGCCGAGAACGCGCGCCAAGAACACCATATTGAGCTGATTGCCAGCGAGAACTACGCCTCGCCCGCCGTCATGGCCGCCCAAGGCAGCCAGCTGACCAATAAATATGCCGAGGGCTACCCAGGTAAGCGCTATTACGGCGGCTGCGAACACGTGGACGTGGCTGAGCAACTGGCCATCGACCGCATCAAGCAGATCTTTGGTGCTGAAGCGGCCAACGTGCAACCGCATTGTGGCGCGTCGGCCAATGAGGCCGTGTTTTTGGCCTTTTTGAAGCCCGGCGACACCATCATGGGCATGAGCCTGGCCGAAGGCGGTCACCTGACCCACGGCATGGCACTGAACATGAGCGGCAAATGGTTCAATGTGGTGAGCTATGGCCTAGACGCAAACGAAGCCATCGACTACGACGCCATGGAGCGCAAAGCCCATGAAACCAAGCCCAAGCTGATCATCGCTGGCGCCAGCGCATATTCGCTTGCGATCGACTTCGAGCGTTTCGCCAAAGTCGCCAAAGACGTTGGTGCCATTTTTATGGTGGACATGGCGCACTATGCCGGCCTGATTGCTGCTGGCGTCTACCCCAACCCTGTGCCCCACGCTGATGTGGTGACCAGCACCACGCACAAAAGCATGCGCGGCCCTCGCGGCGGCATCATCCTGATGAAATCCATCCACGAGAAAGCCATCAACAGCGCCAT
>JBEEJM010000049.1:0-3914 GCA_041169205.1 Pseudomonadota bacterium
ATTTTGGTCCCGGCGCGCAACGAATGATGATTGCCATGTGGAGAATTGCTATTATTTTAATAGCTGCTTACGCAGGTTCTGCGGGGGCTACAGGCCTAGAAGGCTTGGAATCGTTCGTCAAAACAGCCAAAACAGGCCACGCCGACTTCACCCAGGTGGTGACGTCACCCAGCCGAGATGGCCAAGTGGCGCGCGCCAAGACGTCCAGCGGCACTTTTAGCTTTCAGCGACCCAACCGCTTCAAGTTTGTTTACAAAAAACCGTTTGCCCAATCCATCGTGGCCGATGGCCAAACCCTGTGGTTGTACGACGTAGACCTCAACCAAGTGACGGCGCGCAAGCAGGCGCAGGCCCTCAGCGCGACGCCCGCCGCGCTGATTGCCTCAGCCGCGGACCTCAAAGCATTGCAAGCCGACTTTGTGCTGGCCAACGACGCGGACCGCGATGGCTTGGAGTGGGCGGTTGCCACGCCCAAAGGCAAAGACAGCAGCGTGCAGCAGGTGCGCATGGGCTTCAAGGGCAATACGCTGGCGGTGCTGGAAATCTTGGACAGCTTTGGCCAAAAATCGGTCATGCGCTACAGTGCGTTTGACATCAATGGTCCGGTGGAGCCCGGTGCGTTTCAGTTCAAGCCTCCGGCTGGGGCGGATGTCATTGCGCAGTAGCGTGGCTGGCGATGTGCTGCGCCACAAACACATTGAAGTCGTCGGCTGACAAAGGTTTGCTGAACAAGTAGCCCTGAAAAAACTCGCAGCCGCTTTCCACCAGAAAGGCGCGCTGCTCCTGGGTTTCCACGCCCTCGGCAATCACCGCCAGGCCCAGGTTGTGGCCCAGTGCCACCACGGTGCGCGCGATGGATGCGTCGTTGGGGTCGGTCAGCACATCGCGGATGAATGACTGGTCAATCTTGAGCTGGTTCAGCGGCAGGCGCTTCAGGTAGTTCAGCGACGAATAGCCCGTGCCAAAGTCATCCAGTGAAAAAGCCACGCCGCGCGCCTTGAGCGCGGACATCTTGGCGATGATGTCTTGCAGATTAGCGGCCAGCATGGTTTCGGTCAGCTCCAGTTCCAGCAAACCTGCGTCGATGCCATGGCGGTCAATCATGTCCAGAATCTGCGACACAAAATTGGCCTGGCGGAACTGCATTTGGCTGATGTTGACGGCCAAGCGCAGGCGCTGGGTATGGGCGTTCGTCGACCAGACTTTCAGCTGTGCGCAAGCGGTTTCCAGCACCCATTGGCCCATGGGCAGAATGAGCCCCGTTTGCTCAGCGGCCTCGATGAACTGGCCAGGCATCACCAACCCACGTTCGGGGTGATGCCAGCGGATCAACGCCTCCGCGCCGATCAGTTGGTTGTTGGCATCGACCTGCACCTGGTAGTGCAACACAAATTGTTTCTGTTCAATGGCTTGGCGCAAATCCTTTTCAAGCGATGAGCGACTAACCACATCGTTTTGCATCAGGTGCAAAGCGGTGTACAGAAGGATCAGTGCGATCACCGTCTGAACCCAAGTGCCAGCAACACGGACGCTGTCGGGCAAAGCCAACTCAGGGTAGGGCACGTAGTGCGTCACCGACAGAACGCCAAACGCCACCAGACATACCAAGGCAAGTGTGTGACGCCACCAGGCGCTGGACGTTCTAAAGGCCATCAGTGCAGCCACGCTCAGCGGCAGCAGGTAGAGGTGGGCCGAACGCCATGCCTGGGGGCTGGGGACGTCGAATACCAAGGCGATGGTGCAAATGACGACGATCAGCGTCGAAAACAGAATGACCGCCGCGAGCTGCAATTTTTTGCGCTGCGTCAGCACGGCCGCGGCGGCCCCGTTGATCACCATGAGCAGGTCCAACGCGACCAATTGCCAACGCCCCTGCCAGGCAAAAAACAGGCCCCATGCAATGCCCATCACCAACATGGCGACGCTGAACATGGTTAGCATGCGCCGCTCCCGCCAGAATTGCACTGGACCAATCTCAGCGGAGTCCCATTCGGGGCGGATCAGCTGGGAAAGGAGTGTCTTGAAGGCCATTGCGTCCCATTGTGCAGTATTCGGCATCTAGAATCAGCGCTCCCTCGCCAGATTGCCCATGACCGAAAGCCCCCGCCGTCACCCGCCCCTTGCTGAATGGTTGCGCCCCCGAACCTTGGGCGAAGTGATTGGCCAGCAACACCTGCTGGGGCAGGGCATGGCGCTACGTCTGGCGTTTGAGTCGGGCCAGCCCCACAGCTGCATCCTCTGGGGCCCGCCCGGTGTGGGCAAGACCACCATTGCGCGGCTGATGGCCGATGCGTTTGACGCGCAGTTCATCACCATCAGCGCGGTGTTGGGCGGTATCAAGGAAATTCGTGAAGCGGTGGAGCAAGCCCTGCTGGCCCGCGACGGGCTGGAGCAGCGCCACACCATTGTGTTTGTTGACGAGGTGCACCGCTTCAACAAAAGTCAACAAGATGCGTTTTTGCCACACGTGGAAAGCGGTCTCTTTACCTTCATTGGTGCGACCACTGAGAACCCGTCGTTCGAGGTGAACTCGGCCTTGCTTTCGCGTGCTGCGGTGTATGTGTTGCAGCCCTTGGGGACCGAGGATTTAAAGCAAATAGTGGCGAGAGCCCTCGAGAGATCAGCGCTACCAGCTATCGAAACGATAGCAGTTGAACGTCTCATCGCGTATGCCGATGGCGACGCACGGCGCTTGCTCAACACGCTGGAGACGCTGACCGTCGCCGCTTTGCAAGAAAAAGTGGCTGAGATCACTGACGTCTGGCTGCTCAAGGTATTGGGCGAGCGCATGCGCCGCTACGACAAGGGTGGTGAGCAGTTTTACGACACCATTTCGGCCCTGCACAAAAGCGTGCGTGGCTCTGACGCCGACGCTGCCTTGTACTGGTTTGTGCGCATGCTCGATGGCGGGGCCGACCCACGTTACATGGCGCGGCGGTTCATTCGCATGGCCGCTGAAGACATTGGCCTGGCCGACCCGCGCGCGCTGCGCATGGCGCTGGACGCCGCCGATGTGTATGAACGACTCGGTTCACCGGAAGGCGAGTTGGCGTTGGCCGAGTGCGTGGTGTATCTGGCCGTGGCACCCAAGTCCAACGCGGTCTACAAGGCTTTCAACGCGGTGAAGGCGTTTGTGAAGAAAGACGGTACGCGTCCCGTGCCCATGCATCTGCGCAATGCGCCCACACAGCTGATGAAGCAACTCGATTACGGCAAAGGCTATCGCTACGCGCACGATGAAGACGGCGGTTTTGCCGCCGGAGAAAGCTATTTGCCCGACGGCCTGAATGCACCAGCCTGGTACCAACCCGTGGAGCGGGGTCTGGAGATTCGCATCGCTGAAAAAATGCGCGATCTGAAGCGACGCAACCAGGAAAAATAAGCGCAACTAATACCTGCCGTGGAATGCCATCGCAAGGGTAAACCCCCGGCGTCAACCACCCAAAGACAGCAAGCCGTTGGCTACAATCCACCCCACTCGAACGCCACCCAATCCACCGTGGCGAGTTTCTTGCTTAAGTCTTGGTACAGCCCATAAGGCCGCACCGCTTGGCGACACCTTGTCTACCCAATGTGTTCGCTTGTGCGCCGGCCAAAAATCGGAGAAGTTTATGGATATTTTTATACAGCAGGTCATCAATGGTCTGGTGTTAGGCAGCATGTATGCTTTGATCGCCCTGGGTTACACCATGGTGTACGGCATCATTAACCTGATCAACTTTGCCCATGGCGAAGTGATGATGGTGGGCGCTTTAACCAGCTGGACCATCATCGGCATGATGCAGGAGTCCATGCCCGGCACGCCCGGCTATGTGATTCTCTTTGTCGCGCTGATCATCTCTTGCGTGGTGGCCGCGACGCTGAACTTCACGATTGAAAAAGTGGCGTATCGCCCGTTGCGCAACAGCCCCAAG
>JBEEJM010000050.1:0-6070 GCA_041169205.1 Pseudomonadota bacterium
TTTCAACCATTGAGGATATTCCATGAAGTCGTGTCTCATAGTGATCGATGTGCAAGAGTCATTCCGCCACCGCCCGTATTTCACCCCCAGCGACTTGCCCGCCTACTTCGCCGCGCAGAACGCGTTGATTGACCACTGTGCGGCAACCGGCGTACCCATCGTCCGGGTGCTGCATACGGATGGCCCTGCCACGGCCAACAACCCGTTTGCGATGGAGTCCGGGCTGATCACGCCGATGGCGGAGTTGCGCCCGTTTGAGCCTGCAGCCACTTTCCTCAAACATCGCCACAGCGCACTGGTCGGTACGGGCTTGGACGTATGGCTGACCAGCAACGGTATTCAGCGCATCATCGTCAGC
The DNA here is from genome assembly GCA_041169205.1 of Pseudomonadota bacterium. Taxonomy (GTDB): domain Bacteria; phylum Pseudomonadota; class Gammaproteobacteria; order Burkholderiales; family Burkholderiaceae_C; genus Allorhodoferax. Next base: position 359 of record JBEEJM010000050.1, read on the forward strand.
GGCATCCGTACCGAACAGTGCTGCGAAACAACCACCCGCCACGCCTCCGATCTGGGTTGGACCGTGGACTATGTTTTGGACGCCACGCTCACCTTTGACATGACGCAACCCGACGGACAGACCTTGCGCGCGGCGGACATCAAAACCCGCACGGCTACGGTACTGGACGGGCGCTTTGCGCGGGTGTGCAGCGTGGAGCAGGCGCTGAGTACAAAAACTTAAAGGACCAAGGCCATGGATTTCACCGTGTTTGCCCACCCGGAATCCGGGCACTCTTACAAAGTCAAGCTGATGTTGGAACTTGCGCAGATAGAGCATGACTTCCACATCATCGACTTATCGTTACCGCGCTCCGAGCGGCCGGAGCCCTTTCGCTCGCTATCGCCCTTTGGCGAAGTGCCGCTCTTGCTACACAAAGGGCAAGTGCTGGCGCAAAGCAACGCCATCCTGCATTACCTGGCGGTGCACACGGGGCGCTGGGGTGGCGAAACACCGCAGCGCCTGAACAAGGCTTTACAGTGGTTGTTTTGGGAGGCCAATCGCTTGGGGCTGTCACTGCCGAATGTGCGCTTCGCCACGCGATTTGCGCCGACGGCTTATCCACGGGGGGCTCTGGACTGGTTGAAGGCCCGCCTGGAGTTGGACATTCAACGCCTGGCGCAAGAGTTTCAGGATGGCCGCCAATTCATTTTGGACGATGCCCCGAGCATTGCGGACTTCAGCCTCTGCGCTTACCTTTTTTGGGCGGACCAAGCCCAGCTGGCGGTCCCGGCAGAAATAGCTGCATGGTTGAAGCGCATACGCCAGTTGCCAGGCTGGCAAGCCCCCTACCCCATGATGCGTCCCCAGGCATGACTGCAAAGTCCAATTGGGACGTGCTGTTTGTGCTCCTGCCCGACAGTTTGATTCTGGATTGGGCGGGGCCCGCCGAGGCCCTGCGCATCGCCAACGTGACGATGGCGCAGCAAGGCGCGGCAGCGCCCTTTCGCCTGCGCTTTGTCAGCCCTTTACCCGAAACCGTTAGTTCGGTGGGCGTCGCGATTGCGGGTCTGGAAGCTCTGCCGACCGCCTTCACCCGGCCCAGCTGGATTGTGCTGCTGGGTCAGCCTGGGGACAAATTTGCCGTGGACGGTGCCGCTGCGCAAACGGCGATTCAGTGGTTGCGTGGCTTGGCGTTGAAAACAGGTGAACTGGAACTGCTCACCATCTGTGCGGGTGCCGTGCTGGCCGCGCATGCAGGCTTGTTGCAGGGTCGGCGCGCGACCACGCACCACCAGCATCTGGACGAATTGCAAAACGCTGACCCGGCCTGCCAAGTGGTGAATAACCGTGTATTTGTGGAAGACGCCCCGGTGTTCAGCAGTGCCGGTGTGACCACCGGTATCGATTTGATGCTGCACCGCATTGGCACCGTCTGCGGACCGGCCGTGGCGGCGCAGGTGGCGCAAACCATGGTGGTGGCCATGCGCCGTGGGCCCCACGACCCCGAGTTGTCACCCTTTCTGGCCTACCGCAACCACCTGCACCCTGCCCTGCACCGCGTGCAAGACGCCGTCAGCCACAGCCCGGCACACAGCTGGTCGGTACCCGCGATGGCCGATGTTGCGCATACATCACCCCGCAACCTGACCCGGATTTTTGTGGACCATGCCGGTGTAGCACCGCTGACCTATTTGCGCCAAATACGTCTGGCGGTGGCCGCCGCCGCGCTGCGCTCGGGTCGCAACGTCACCCAGGCCGCAGAGCAGGCAGGTTTTAGCTCGGACACGCAATTGCGCCGCGCCTGGCACCAGTTTGGCGCGGTGGGAACGCCGTCACAGTCGCTCCAATAGCTTTATTTTGGATAGCCGACAGCATCTATTTGTCCTTGTATATTCTGCACTTCAAAGTTAATATGCAAGGATGTTTTCTCGCCTAGCGCTACCAAAAATCGTCGAACACTTGCAGTGGAGCCCGGCAGTTGGCATTCTGGGACCACGACAAGTCGGAAAAACGACACTGGCCAGGACGCTGGCAACGGACCCTGCAAAGTCTATCTACCTCGATTTGGACACGCCACAGGCTTTGGCTCGACTAGGCAATCCGACGGCGTTTTTTGCCGCGAATCGTCAACGCTTGGTCGTGCTCGACGAAATTCAAAATCAACCTCAAATTCTGAGTGAGTTGCGTGGGGAGATTGACGAAGATCGCCGCCCGGGTCGGTTTCTGCTGTTGGGCTCTGCATCGTTCAAGTTGCTAAAGCAATCCCAGTCGCTGGCAGGGCGCCTTTCTCTGGTCGATATGTCACCGCTGACCCTCAGCGAGGTGTACCAGCGCTTCGAGGACACCCAAACTCTATGGCTGAGGGGCGGATTTCCCAATAGCTATCTGGCCAAAACTGTCAGCGCGTCATGGGAGTGGCGTATTGGCTTGATTCGCCATTTTTTGAACACCGATATGCCCGCGTTAGGTATCAACGTTGAGCCGCAATTGATGCATCGCTTTTGGCGCATGGTGGCGCACTTGCACGGGCAGATGTTCAATGCATCCGCGATTGCAGCATCGCTGGGCATTTCGGCAACCACCACTGGCAGATATCTGGATCACTTGTGCGACACCTTGATGGTGCGCCGCCTGGAGCCGTATTTCATCAATCTAGGCAAGCGGCTGGTCAAGTCGCCCAAGGTCTATGTCAGGGACAGTGGTTTGCTGCACAGTTTGTTGGGGCTTCGGGACGTGAATGACCTGCTAGGCCACCCTTGCACCGGTGCATCGTGGGAAGGCTTTGTGGTGGAGCAGATTGCAAGCCACCTTCCCGCCGGCGCCAGCATGTCTTTTTACCGCACCGCGGCAGGCGCGGAACTGGATGTGGTCGTGGAACTGGGGACGCGCAAACTGGGTTTTGAAATCAAGTTTTCCAGCGCGCCCAAAGTCACCAAAGGCTTCTGGCAAGCCTGCGAAGACGTGGGAGTGGACGCAGCCTACATTGTGGCCCCCGTGCAAACTGGCTGGCCCGTGCAAGATAAGGTTGAAGTGATAGGCATCACCGATATCCCCGACCGCTTGGTCCGTTTTGTTTAGCTCGAATAGCTATCGTTTTAATAGCTGCCTACGCATATTCCGCGGGGGCTACAGGTCGGAATTACTCTTAACCGCTGTGCCGACGCAGCTCATCAACGCGGTCGGCGATGGCATCCACATCGACCAGGTCTTCGGCGTGCACCAGATAGCACTCCAGGTCGGCCACGGCCTGGTCGGTGTGGCCCAGTTCGGCGTGGGCCAGCCCGCGGTCACGGTACTCGGGCCACGACTCTGGCAACAGCACCACCAGCCGCTCTTGCACTGCCAGCATGCGGTCCCAGTCTTCTTGCGTGCGGTAAATTTCTTTCAGGTTGCGCAACATACGGGCAATGATGTCGCGCGACGGCGCTGTTTGCAGGTAAAGGCCCAGCGGCACTTCAAACTCGTCTTCCAGACCATTGCGACGCCGAAACGGGTCCAAGCGCTCAGACAGCTCTTCGCGGCTCAATGATTGCCCCGTCATCGGGTCAATCACCGCCTGCCCCATCGGCAGATTGACCTTGACCATAAAGTGCCCGGGGAAACCGACTCCGCGCACCGACAAGCCCAACGCCTGTGCCAACTCCATCCACAGCACGGCCAGCGATATGGGTATGCCTCGGCGGGTGCGCAGCAGCGCGTTGATATGGCTGTTGTCAGGGTCGTAGTAATCGTTGATATTGCCGCCGAACCCCAAGTCCCTGAAAAAAAACTGGTTCAGCACCCGCAGTTTTTGCAGCGGCCCCGCATCCAATGGCAGGCGGCGGCGGATGCGCGAAAGCAGCTGGTCTACCTCGTCGAGCACGGACTGGATGTCGAGGTCCGGGTATTCGTCTTGCGCCAGACTCACCGCGGCTTCAAACAGGGCAAAGTCTGCATCGCTGTGCACCAGGCTTGCAAAGTAGTCCAGCGGGGAAGGCGGTGTATACGACAGTTGCATACGGAACCTCACGTTGGCAGTTAGTGACAAAGAGTTAGCGACGAAGAAATTGTCGCAGGTTCAGCCCCGCGGCCCAAACGGCACCCAGATACACCGCGACCGCGCCTGTCATCATCAGGCTCAGCAGGCCAATGCGTTGCAGGCTCTCGCTGCGCAGCCCAATCCAATCAAACGCCTGCGCCGCCCACAGCAGATAAATAACCAGCAGCGCACTCCCGGCCAACACCTGAAGCAAGAACAAACCCCAGCCCGGCTCAGGCCGGTAACTCTTGCGCTGAATGAGGCCGATGAGTAACCAGCCCGCGTTAATCAGGGCCCCCAAACTGATCGACAAGGACAAGCCCGCATGCTTGAACATAGGCACCAGCGCGATATTTAGCAACTGGGTCAGGATCAACACCACGACGGCAATGCGCACCGGGGTGCGGATGTCCTGGTTGGCGTAGTAGCCCGGTGCCAGCACCTTAATGGCCACAATGCCCACCAGCCCCGCGCCCCAGCCCATGAGAGCCACCGTGGTCTGCTGCACGTCCAGCTCGGTAAACGCACCGTAGTGGTAAAGAACCGCCACCAGAGGCTTGGAAAACGTCAGCAAGCCAATGGAACAGGGAACCGACAGCAACACGACGATGCGCAGCCCCCAGTCCAGCAATGCCGAATATTTGTCGGCGTCATTAGCCGCCTTGGCCCCGGCCAGTTGCGGCATCAGCACCACGCCCAAAGCCACACCCAGCATGGCGGTAGGGAACTCCATCAGGCGGTCGGCATAGGTCAGCCAGCTCACGCTGCCGGTGGGCAGGTGCGATGCGATTTGGGTGTTAATCAGGAGCGAAATTTGCGCCACGCTCACCCCCAGCAGTGCGGGCAACATCAGCTTGCCGATGCGGCGGGTACCGGGGTCTTGCCAGGCTTCCAGAAGGGCTTGTTTTTGATACCCGATGTGCGGCAGCAGCCCCAGCCCGCGCAACGCGGGGACCTGGACGGCCAGTTGCAATACCCCGCCAATCATCACGCCCACGGCCATGGCATAAATGGGTTCAATACCGTGGCCTTTGAACCAGGGCGACAACAACCAGGCAGCGGAAATCGTGGACAGGTTGAGCAACACCGGCGTGGCCGCAGGCACGGCAAAGCGTTTCCAGGTGTTGAGCACCCCAGAGGACAGCGCCACCAGCGACATGAAGCCAATGTAGGGAAACATGAAGCGCGTCATGAACACCGCGGCGTCATAGCCCCGGGGGTCTTTTTGCAAGCCGCTGGCCATGGCCCACACCAACAAGGGCGAGGCAATCACACCCACGATGCAGGTGACTAACAAGGCCCAGGCCAAAAGCGTGGCCACCCGGTTAATCAGGATATGGGTGGCTTCGTCCCCATGTTGCGCCTTGCTGGCGGCCAGTACGGGCACAAAGGCCTGGCTGAACGCCCCTTCGGCAAAAAGCCGTCGAAACAGGTTGGGAATACGAAACGCGACATTGAACGCGTCCGTCATGGCGCTGGCGCCAAACAGGGCCGCCACCAGCAATTCACGAACCAGCCCGGTAATGCGGGACACCAGCGTCCACAAGGACACGGTAGAAGCAGATTTGATAAGACTCACCAGCCTAGTGTAGCCCGAGCCAAACTGGTACAATCGTGGGCTTTGCTGGCAACATCCTCAGACACAAGGAATATTTACTATGGCATCTACCAAACCCAAGAAAAAGAACCCACGCCTGGCGTCGGGCCGTAAA
>JBEEJM010000051.1:0-3149 GCA_041169205.1 Pseudomonadota bacterium
TGCGCGCCGTAGCTCACGCCTACGCTCGCGCAACCTGCGTTCAGCGCCAGTTGCAAGTCGTGGGTGGTGTCGCCCACCATCAACACGCGGTCGGCGGGTACGCCCAGCTCGGCCATCAGCTCGTGCAGCATGCGCGGATGTGGTTTGCCCGCAGTCTCGTCTGCGGTGCGGGAGGCATGAAACAGCCCCTTAAGTTCCACCGCGTGCAAGGCTTCGTCCAGGCCCTTGCGGCTCTTGCCAGTGGCCACAGCCAGCAGATAGCCCTGCGCACGCAACTCCAGCAGCATGGGCAAGACGCCCTTGAACATGCTGATGTCGTTCAGGTGCTGCAGGTAGTGGTACTTGTAGCGAGCGCCCAGTTCGGGGTATTTGTCTTGCGGCACATCAGGGGCCGCGTGCGCCAGTGCCTGCATCAGCGCCAGGCCAATCACATACGACGCATCCTCGTCGCTGGGCACCGTGCCGCCCACATCGCGCACGGCTTCCTGAATGCAGCGGGTAATGATGGCGGTGGAGTCAAACAGCGTGCCATCCCAATCAAACGCGATCAAGTCAAACTGGCGAATTCGTGCGGTTTGGCGCGTGGGTTTGGAAGTGGTCATGGTGTTTCGGGCATGGCGTGCACCAAAAATTGCATGAGTTCGGGTGGCAGGTCGGCCTGAATTTCCACCCGTTTACCCGTGCTAGGGTGGTTGCACTGCAAACGCCAAGCGTGCAAAAACATGCGCTTGAGGCCCTCTGTGCCTTTCACACCCACATCGCGGGCCAAGGCCTTGTTGACCTCAAAGTTGCCATATTTGTCGTCACCCGCGATGGGCCAACCTTCTGACGCCAAATGCACGCGAATCTGGTGGGTGCGCCCGGTTTTGATGGTCACTTCCAGCAGCGAATAGGCCTCGTTGGCCTCGCGCACCTTGACCATGGTCAACGATGGCATCGCATCCGGGTCGTCTTTGGCCACTACCTTGACGCGGCGCTCGCCCTCTTCACCACCCTTGCCAGGCAACAGGTACTTGGCCAATGACTTGTCCAGCACCTTTTTGTTGGCGGGCCAAGACCCAAGCACCAGGGCCAGGTAAGTTTTTCCAGTTTCCCTTTCACGGAACTGGTCTTGCAGGTTTTTGAGTGCACTGCGTCGTTTGGCCACCAACAAAATGCCCGAAGTTTCGCGGTCCAGTCGGTGCACCAGTTCCAGGTATTGGGCGTGGGGCCGCGCCATGCGCAACTGCTCAATCACCCCAAAACTGACCCCGGAGCCACCGTGCACGGCGACGCCAGCGGGCTTGTTCAGCGCCAAGAAATATTCGTCTTCAAACAAAACAGGGAAGTCTTTGGCCGGCACAAAATGCCCCGCCTGGGCCGCCATGGCCTGCGTTTTCTGCTCGGCCCGCTCCGACACCCGCACCGGTGGTAGGCGCACCAAATCACCCAGCGCGAGTCGCGTATCGGCACTGGCGCGGCCCTTGTTGACCCGCACTTCGCCACTGCGAATGATGCGGTACACATGGGTCTTGGGCACCCCTTTGAGGTGGCGCATGAGGTAGTTGTCCAGGCGCTGCCCAGCACCATCTTCCTCCACGGCTAGGGTTTTCACTTGGGGACTGACGGGTGGGGGATTGACCCCTATAATGTGTTTCACTAGCGATGCGCTGTAAGTGGTTGATTTGTCTGGAGTTTAGTCCACACGCCACACGCCGCTTCGCTGGAAGGTCGATGCCGCCGTGTTGGTACACGGTCAAGCCGACGATTTGAAACACTGAACCGGAATACCCAAAGTTTGCAGACCACTGTCTGCAAACGGAATGAAGCGAGATGTTTGTGTTGTTAAGCCTGATTCACTTTTGCCTGCGGCGCGTACACGTGCCGTTTTTTGGCGCGAATCGGCCTGCAGCCCCCGTCAACCGGGCGCAACCAGCTATTAATTTGATAGCAAATTCACAAACGCATCCCCTCGCTCCCCTCCACGCGCCCATGCTTCGACGCCTCGTTTGAGTCGAAGTTCTCCGGCAATTCCTCCTCGTTTCAGCTCGTCAGTTCAGGCATCAATAGCCCGCTTTGGGCATGTAAAACTGATGAAGGATGCACTCCATGAAACGGATGCTGATCAACGCTACGCAGGCTGAAGAGCGCCGCTTGGCCATTGTCGACGGACAAAAACTCCTCGACTACGAAATCGAAATCGAAGGGCGCGAACAGCGCAAAGGCAATATCTACAAGGCCGTGGTCACCCGCGTTGAGCCTTCGCTGGAAGCCTGCTTTGTCGACTACGGCGAAGACCGCCACGGCTTCCTGCCGTTCAAGGAAATCTCCCGCATGTACTTCAAGGAAGGCGTTCCCGCCAACCAGGCGCGCATCCAGGACGTCATACGTGAAGGCCAGGAGCTGCTGGTCCAGGTGGAAAAAGAAGAGCGTGGCAACAAGGGCGCAGCCCTGACCACCTTTGTCTCGCTGGCCGGTCGCTATGTCGTGCTGATGCCCAACAACCCCCGTGGCGGTGGCGTCAGCCGTCGCATCGAGGGCGAAGACCGCGCTGAACTCAAAGAAAACATGGACCAGTTGGAATACCCCAACGGCATGTCCATCATCGCGCGCACTGCCGGCATCGGCCGCAGCGCCCCTGAGTTGCAGTGGGACCTGAACTACCTGCTCAAGCTCTGGACCGCCATTGACGGTGCCTCCAAGGGTGGCAAGGGCGCATTCCTGATTTACCAAGAGTCCAGCCTGGTGATTCGCGCGATCCGCGACTACTTCAACCACGACATCGGCGACATCCTGATCGACACCGATGACGTGTACGAGCAGGCCCAGCAGTTCATGGCCCACGTCATGCCCGAGCACGCTGCGCGTGTGAAGCGCTACCGCGACGACGCGCCGCTGTTCAGCCGCTTCCAGATCGAACACCAGATCGAATCGGCCTATGCCCGCACCGTGCAACTGCCTTCTGGCGGTGCCATCGTGATCGACCACACCGAAGCATTGGTGTCGGTGGACGTCAACTCGGCCCGCGCCATCAAGGGCGGCGACATCGAAGAAACCGCCACCCGCACCAATCTGGAAGCCGCCGACGAAGTGGCGCGCCAGATGCGGCTGCGCGACTTGGGTGGCCTGATCGTGATCGACTTTATCGACATGGAAGAGTCCCGCAACCG
>JBEEJM010000052.1:0-7355 GCA_041169205.1 Pseudomonadota bacterium
CGGTAATGTCGGCGGCCAGTTTCACCGCTGTTTTCAGGGGCAACTCTGCCAGCAACAAGGCCAGAACGCGGGTGTCTTGCCCCGCTTCTGCCACGGCCGGGGCTGGGTGCAGCACCAGCGCGAACTCTCCGCGCAGCCGGTTCGCATCCTGGGCGAACCAAGCGGCCAACTCGCTCGCGGGCAGCGTGGCAATTTCTTCAAACTGCTTGGTCAGTTCACGCCCGACAGTCACGCGCCGCGCGCCCAATGGGGCTAAAGCGGCCGCGGTGGCCTCGATGCGGTGCGGCGCTTCCAGCAGCACCACGGCACGCAGTTCGGCCTGCAGTTCCACCACGGCGTGTGCGCGTTCGGTCGCCTTGTTGGGTAGGAAGCCAGCAAAGACAAATCCGGTGCCACCCCCCGTATCCATTGCACAGCCTGCTACAGAAAGTAGAGCAGTGATGCTGCTGGCTCCAGGCAAAGGCAGGGCCCGCAAGCCCTGCGTTTGCACGGCAGCCACCAGTCGGGCACCGGGGTCGCTCACACCCGGCGTGCCTGCGTCACTCACATAGGCGACGCGCTGGCCCTCGCGCAAACGGTCGATTACTGTATTGGCGGCCTCGGCCTCGTTGTGCTGGTGCACGGCCAACAACTGGCCCGAGGTTTTGTCGATGCCATAGGCGCGCAGCAAATGCTGGGTGTGGCGCGTGTCCTCACAGGCCACGGTGTCGGCCAGGTCCAGCACATGCAGGGCCCGCAGGCTGATATCGGCCAGATTGCCAATCGGTGTCGCCACCACGTACAAGGTGCTCTGCGGATAATGCTGGTCTGCAGCAGCCTCTTTGGCCGCAGCCAGGGCAGAAACATACGACACGCTCACAAATGGATTCCTCTCTAAACCAACCGACGCCAATCAAAACCACCAAGCGCAAGGGCGACGCGGCGGAAGATGAAGCGCTGGGCTACCTGCAGGAGCACGGCCTGCAATTGGTGCAGCGCAATTATCGGACCCCCGGGCGCGGCGGCGGTGAAATTGATCTCATCATGCGCGCACCCGACGGCACCTGCGTGTTTGTCGAAGTGCGCAGCCGTGCCAGTCGCGACCACGGCGGGGCCGGTGGCAGTGTGAGCCATGTGAAGCAACGGCGCATTATTTTTGCCGCGCGGCACTATGTGATGGCTTTGCGCGTCACGCCTCCGTGTCGCTTTGATGTGGTGTTGCTGGAGAACGGACAGATCGAATGGCTGCAGGCGGCTTTTGATGCCGGTGGTTGAGCGCGTTTACCGCCCATCAGGCGACCCCGCCAGCGTCAATGCCGGAACAAGAACGCGAAGGTAATCAAGACCGCGGCGACGCCCAATATCGCCAATATGGGGTGGGCTTTTTGGTCTTTCCCGTTATTCGCTGGTGGCGAATCGAAAGCGGTTAATTCCGAGGGTATGGTGGGTTGGTTGTCCATTCGACGTCACGTCCTATCATTTTTTTATTACCAGAATCTTAAGCGTAACCGAGGGTTTTAAGCGTAGGTACAAATCCCAGGGGCTGCTGCAAAGGGGTTTGGGTACAGCGCTTACATCCCTTTACACGGCGTGGGAGGTATCATCCCCCCATGCTGGAACAACGAATTCAACAACACTTTATTGACAGCGCCGACCTGAAATACCAGTCGGCCGAAGTCTTGAGCAAACCCATTGCGGCAGCGGTGCATGCCATGCTGGCCTGCGTGACCAGCGGCGGCAAGGTGCTGGCCTGCGGCAACGGCGGTTCTGCGGCCGATGCCCAGCACTTTTCGGCCGAGTTTGTCGGTCGCTTTGAGCGCGAGCGCCCGGAGCTTGGGGCCATTGCGCTCACCACCGACTCGTCCATCATCACCGCCATTGGCAATGATTACGACTTCAGTGTCATTTTTTCGCGCCAAGTGCGTGCGCTGGGCCAACCCGGCGACGTGCTGCTGGCCATCTCGACCAGCGGTAACTCGGCCAACGTGCTGGCCGCCATTGAAGCCGCGCATGAGCGTGAGATGGTGGTTGTCGGCCTCACGGGCCGCGACGGCGGCAAGATGGCCCATGTGCTGCGCGATACCGATGTGCTCATCTGCGTGCCGCACCAGCGCACGGCCCGCATTCAAGAAGTCCACATATTGGCCCTGCATTGCATTTGCGACGCGGTCGATGCCCAGCTTTTGGGCGAACAGGAAACCAATCCATGAAGAAATCTTTACAACGCGCCAGCCTGGTGCTGGTGCTGGCGGGCAGCACCCTGGGTCTGTCGGCCTGTTTCCCGCTGTTGCTGGGCGGCGCAGTCACCAGTGTCATGGTCGCCAGCGACCGCCGCACCTCGGGCACTGTGGTGGAAGACGAAGGCATCGAGCTCAAAGCCAACGCCCGCATTCGCGAAAACATTGGCGAACGCGTGCATATCAACATCACCAGCTACAACCGCCAGGTGCTCATCACCGGTGAAGTGCCTAGCGCGCAAGACAAGCAGCTGGTCGAAAAAGTGGTGACGTCGGTGGAGAACGTGCGCAACATCGTGAATGAAGCGGCCGTGATGGGCAACTCGACCTTCACGCAACGCTCATCCGACTCGTTGGTCACCGGCCGCGTCAAGGCGGGCTTAATTGATGCCCAAGACCTGTTTGCCAACGCATTCAAAGTGGTCACTGAACACGGCACGACCTACATCATGGGGCGTGTGACCCAGCGCGAAGCCGACCGGGCGACCGCGGTCATCCGTGGCACCGATGGCGTGCAGCGCCTGGTCCGCGTGTTGGAGATCGTTAGCGAAGAAGAGCTGGCCCGCATACAACCGCAGCCTGCGCCTGCCAAGTAGGTAAGCGCCCCCACGCTCCACCGCTGTGCGGGTCGCTGCCCCCCCCGAGGGGTCGTAACTCGCCTTGGGGCGGCCCGGCGGCGAGTTGCGCTATTTCAGTCGCTTTATGAGGCTGCTGGTGTCCCAGCGCGTACCGCCCATTTGCTGCACATCGGCGTAAAACTGGTCGACCAGTGCGGTGACTGGCAAGCGTGCTCCGTTGCGCTTGGCTTCGTCGAGCACCAGGCCCAGGTCTTTGCGCATCCAGTCCACGGCAAAGCCGAAGTCAAACTTGTCGGCGACCATGGTCTTGCCACGGTTGTCGAGCTGCCAGCTTTGCGCCGCGCCTTTGCCAATGACATCGAGCACCTGGTTCATGTCCAGCCCGGCGCGTTGGCCAAAAGCAATGGCTTCTGACAGGCCTTGCACCAGCCCGGCAATGCAAATCTGGTTCACCATCTTGGCCAGCTGACCGGCCCCGTTGGCACCCAGCAAAGTGAAGGCGCGCGAGAACGCCATGGCCACGGGCTTGGCAGCGTCAAACGCTGCTGCATCGCCGCCGCACATCACGGTGAGCAGGCCGTTTTGGGCACCGGCTTGCCCGCCCGACACGGGGGCATCCACAAACTGCAAACCCATCTGTTGTGCCGCTGCGCCCAGCTCGCGGGCCACATCGGCCGATGCGGTGGTGTGGTCCACAAAAATAGCGCCCGGCTTCATACCCGCAAAGGCACCGTCAGGCCCCAGGGTGACGCTGCGCAAGTCGGCATCGTTGCCAACGCAGCAAAACACGATGTCGGCGTTGTGGGCTGCTTCACGTGGCGTCGCGGCATGCGAATTTAAGCCTTTTAGGCCTGTAGCCCCCTTGTACTCTGCGCACCAAGCTATTGATTTTATAGCAGTCCGGTTGTACACGGTGACTTGGTGACCCGCCAGGGCGAGGTGCCCGGCCATGGGGTAGCCCATGACGCCCAGGCCCAAAAAGGCGACGCGGGTGGGGGTGGAAGTTTCGTAAGTTTTTGGGTTGGTTCCGGGCATGGGGATCACATCAGGGCAAAGTTTTCGGTACCGGCGCTCAGGTCGGAAGACTTGGCGCGCTGGCTGTTGAGTTTGATTTGCAGGCGCAGATCGTTCAGCGAGTCGGCGTTGCGCAACGCGTCTTCGTAGGTGATGGCGTTGGCTTCGTACAGGTCGTACAGGGCCTGGTCGAAGGTCTGCATACCGGCCTGGCGGCTCTTCTTCATGATCTCTTTGATCTCGGACACTTCGCCCTTGAAGATCAGGTCGGAGATCAGCGGAGAGTTCAGCATCACCTCCACGGCAGCCAAGCGGCCCTTGCCGTCTTGCTTGGGAATGAGGCGCTGCGAAACCAGTGCCTTGAGATTGAGCGACAAGTCCATCAGCAACTGGCTGCGCCGCTCTTCGGGGAAGAAGTTGATGATGCGGTCCAGCGCCTGGTTGGCGCTGTTGGCGTGCAGCGTGGCCAGACACAGGTGGCCGGTCTCGGCAAATGCGACGGCGTGCTCCATGGTTTCGCGGTCGCGAATCTCGCCCATCAAAATGACGTCGGGGGCCTGGCGCAGCGTGTTCTTGAGGGCCGCTTCCCAGCTGTCGGTGTCGAGGCCTACTTCGCGCTGGGTGACCACGCAGTTCTTGTGGGCGTGCACAAACTCCACCGGGTCTTCCACGGTGATGATGTGGCCGTAGGAGTTCTCGTTGCGCCAGTCCACCATGGAGGCCAGCGTGGTGGATTTGCCCGAGCCCGTGGCCCCCACCAGAATGCACAGCCCGCGCTTGGACAGCACAATTTCCTTGAGGATCTGGGGCACACCCAGGCCGTCAATGGTGGGCAGTACCTGCGGAATCACCCGCAGCACCATGCCCACCTTGCCCTGCTGGATAAAAATGTTGACCCGAAACCGCCCGATGCCGGGCGGTGAGATGGCAAAGTTGCCCTCTTTGGTGCGCTCGAAATCGGCCACCTGCTTGTCGTTCATGATGGACCGCGCCAGCGCCAGCGTGTGCCCTGCATTGAGCGGCTGAGGCGACACCTTGGTCACCTTGCCATCGACCTTGATGGCAGGCGGAAACTCGGCGGTGATGAACAGGTCGCTGCCATTGCGACTGATCATCAGGCGCAGCAGGTCATTGATAAATTTCGTGGCTTGATCGCGCTCCATGAGAGCACCTCCTTACGAGTGAAACGAAGGGCGACAACTCGCCGCCGGGCCGCCCCAAGGCGAGTTAGCCCCCTCGGGGGGCAGAGAGTTACACGCAGTGAACGAACGTGGGGGCGACATTTCTACCCTGGGAAGTTCTCGGGGATTTTTGCCTTGGAACGCGCCTCAGACGGGCTGATGATGTTGCGCCGCACCAGGTCGGTCAGGTTCTGGTCCAGCGTTTGCATGCCCACGCTGTTGCCCGTCTGGATGCTGGAGTACATCTGCGCCACCTTGGCTTCGCGGATCAGGTTGCGGATCGCACTGGTGCCCAGCATGATCTCGTGTGCGGCGATGCGACCTTGGCCGTCTTTGGTCTTGCACAAGGTTTGCGAGATGACCGCCTGCAATGACTCGGACAACATCGCCCGCACCATTTCTTTCTCGTCGGAGGGGAACACGTCAATGATCCGGTCGATGGTCTTGGCGGCGCTGCTGGTGTGCAGCGTGCCAAACACCAGGTGGCCCGTCTCTGCCGCCGTCATGGCCAGGCGGATGGTTTCCAGGTCGCGCATTTCACCGACCAAGATGCAGTCGGGGTCTTCACGCAGGGCGGAGCGCAAGGCGGCGGCAAAGCTCAAAGTGTGCGGCCCGACTTCGCGCTGATTGACCAGACACTTTTTGGACTCGTGCACAAACTCGATCGGGTCTTCCACCGTCAGGATGTGGCCGAACTCGGTCTCGTTCAGGTAGTTGACCATCGCCGCCAGTGTGGTCGATTTGCCCGAACCCGTGGGGCCGGTCACCAGCACCATGCCCCGAGGCTTCAAGGCCAGTTCGCCAAAAATCTTGGGGCAGTTGAGTTGTTCCAGTGACAAAATTTTGCTGGGAATGGTCCGGAACACCGCGCCCGCACCGCGCTGGTGGTTGAACGCGTTCACCCGAAAGCGGGCCAGGCCGTCAATTTCGAACGAGAAGTCAATCTCCAGAAACTCTTCGTAGTGTTTGCGCTGGGTGTCGTTCATGATGTCGTACACCATGGCATGCACCTGCTTGTGGTCCAGCGGCTCCACGTTGATGCGCCGCACATCGCCGTGCACGCGGATCATCGGTGGCAGGCCAGCAGACAGGTGCAAGTCAGAGGCTTTGTTTTTGACGCTGAAGGCCAAGAGTTGGGTGATATCCATAATAGTTACAAGCTGGTGGGCTGGCTGAGGGGAGTTTTGGAGACAATAAACGCATTATGGTCACAATTTCAGACAATCTCCAAAGGGTTCATGCCCAGATCGCGGCTTCTTGCACGGAGTGTGGGCGCAATCCCAACGAAGTAGCGCTTTTGGCTGTGAGCAAAACCTTCGGCCCCGAGGCGGTGCGCCAGGCGTATGCAGCGGGGCAGCGCGAGTTTGGTGAAAACTACATCCAGGAGGGGGTTGAGAAGATGGCTCTGCTGGCTGACTTGCCCGGCATCGCGTGGCACATGATTGGCCCGGTGCAAAGCAATAAAACCCGCGTGGTGGCCGAGCAGTTTGCTTGGGTGCACAGCGTGGACCGGCTTAAAACGGCAGAGCGTTTAAGTGTCCAGCGCCCCGCGCGTCTCGCACCGCTGCAAGTGTGCATCCAGGTCAATATTGACGGTGGCTTGAACAAATCGGGCGTAGCCCCTGCCGAGGCTACGCAACTGGCCAACGCCGTGGCGCAACTGCCCGGGTTGCAACTGCGCGGCATCATGGTGATACCTGAGCCTACTACTGATTTAGTAGCTGCTCGCGCAATATTTCAAAGGGCTAAAGACCTATTTGGTGCTATAAAACACCAGCATGCCGGGGTAGACACTTTGTCCATGGGCATGAGTGCCGACATGCAACTGGCCGTGGCCGCGGGCAGCACCATGGTACGCGTGGGCACGGCTATTTTTGGCCAGCGGCACTAGCCGACAGTACCGTCAGTAAAGGGTCGAGGGCCCAAACACCCGCTGGCGCAATCGCTCAGGCAGCCAGCGCAGCCAATGGCGCAGTCCCTTGGCTCTGCGCTCGGTACGGATGCTGCGCGTCAGCGCTAAACAGGCCAACGCGCGCAGCAAAGCCGGGCGCGACAGGCGCAGCGCATCCTGCAACTCTTGTGCAGTGCGAGACTGCGTGTCGAGCGCGCTGAGTATGGCCACGCAATGGTCGCCCAGCTCGCGCTTGCTCAGCTCGCTGTGGCGGCGGTGGGTCAACCGCTCGCGCAGGTAAATGCTGGGCAGCACCTCAGACAGCAAAGGCTCGGGGCAGCGCTTGGCAAATTCCCAGAGCGCTTGCTCCATGGGCAAGGTGGTAAAACCTGGCGCGCCAAATAGACTGGACTGTGGTGCCAGTATGACGCTACTTGCCTCAATTAACTCGGCAGGCACATTGTTTAAAAGGTGC
>JBEEJM010000053.1:0-8356 GCA_041169205.1 Pseudomonadota bacterium
CAGCGCGGTGTGTTTGATGCGGCTACCCAGCCGAAACTCGATACGCTTTTGCCCCTGGTCGCACTGGGCACGGTCGCCGACGTGGTCAAGCTCGATGCCAACAACCGCCGCCTCGTCGCCCAAGGGCTAAAAAGGGTGCGAGCCCTTGCCCTGCCTGCGGGACTAGCTAGCCTTTTTGTAGCATCCGGGCGCAATGCCCGCACCGCCACCACTTTCGATTTTGGCTTTGCATTGGGCCCCCGCATCAACGCCGCAGGCCGCCTGGCCGACATGACGCTGGGCATTGAATGCCTGCTGACCGACGACCCTGGCCGTGCCGACGAACTCGCCAAAACGCTGGACGGCATTAACCGCGAACGCCGCGTCATCGAAGGCGATATGCGCGAGCAAGCCATGCTGATTGCCGAGAGCCTGTTTGACGAGGGTGACGAACCACCCCCCGCCATCTGCGTGTTCGACCCCGACTTTCACGAAGGCGTGGTGGGCATCGTGGCCTCGCGCATCAAGGACAAGCTGCACCGCCCGGCCTTTGTGTTTGCCGCCAGCGCCGCACCGGGCAAAGAGCACGAACTCAAGGGCTCGGGCCGCTCCATTCCCGGCTTTCATCTGCGCGATGCGCTGGACCTGGTGGCCAAGCGCTACCCCGGTGTGCTGCTGCGCTTTGGCGGCCACGCCATGGCGGCCGGATGCACCATCCCAGAGGAACGGCTGGACGACTTTGAACAAGGCCTCAACGAAGTCGCCCAAGAGTGGCTGGACGCCGCCACCCTCACCCGCCGCCTGGAAACCGATGGCCCGCTGGATGCGCAGTACCTGCGGGTGGACCTGGTGGACACCCTGCACAAAGAGGTCTGGGGCCAAGGCTTTGCCGCCCCCACGTTCAGCGAAGAGGTGGAAGTGGTCTCGCAGCGGCTGGTGGGCGAGAAGCACCTGCAACTCAAACTCAAACACCAAGGCACACCGGTGGACGGCATCTGGTTTGGCCACACCGAGCAGTTGCCGCCCCGCGTGACGCTGGCCTTTCGGCTGGATGCCGATGAATGGAATGGCGTGCGCCGGGTGCGGTTTTTGGTGGAGGGTGCGGAAATATAAAAAAAGGGCATCCAATACGGATGCCCTTTTGGCTTGAAAATTAAAGCGGTTACAGGCGCTCGAACACCGCAGCAATCCCTTGGCCGCCACCAATACACATGGTGACCAAGCCATACTTGCCGCCACTGCGATGCAATTCATAGACCAGTTTCGTGGCCAGGAACGCGCCGGAGCAGCCAATGGGGTGACCCAAAGCGATGGCGCCACCGTTGACGTTGGTCTTGCTCATGTCCAGACCCAGGCCGCGTGCCACTGCAATAGCTTGTGCAGCAAAGGCTTCGTTGCTCTCGATCACGTCCATCTGGTCTAGGTTCAGCCCGGCCTTTTTTAGGGCCAATTTGGTCGCGGGGATGGGGCCTTCGCCCATGATGTCATTTGGCACGCCGGCCACGGCGTAGGACACCAGACGCGCCATCGGCTTGTGGCCACCGGCCGCGGCTACGGCAGCGTCGGCCAGCACAAAGAAGGCTGCGCCGTCATTGATGCCGGATGAATTGCCTGCAGTCACCGAACCGCCTTCTTTTTTGAACGCGGGCTTCAGCTTGCCCAGCGACTCAACCGTGGTCTCAGGCTTGCAATGCTCATCGGTGTCAAACACCACGTCGCCCTTGCGGGTTTTCTTGGTGATGGGAACGATTTGCGATTTGAAGCGGCCTTCAGCAATGGCCACGCCTGCGCGGCGGTGCGATTCGGCGGCCAATGCGTCCTGCTCTTCGCGAGTGATGCCCCACTTGGTTACGAGGTTTTCAGCGGTAATGCCCATGTGGCCAACGCCGAAGGGATCCGTCAGGGTGGCCACCATGGTGTCGATCATCTTGGTGTCGCCCATGCGGGCGCCATTGCGCATCGCGGTCGACAGGTAGCCGGCACGGCTCATGACTTCCACACCGCCACCAATGCCGTAGTCGCAGTCACCCAACAGAATGTTTTGTGCGGTGGTCACAATGCCTTGCAGGCCGGACGAACACAAACGGTTCACCGACATGGCGACTGAATCCATGGGAAGGCCCGCCTGAATAGCTGCCACGCGGGCAACATAGGGGAAACGGCTTTCGGTGGGGATGGTGTTGCCCACGGTCACGTAGTTGATGGACTTGGGGTCCACGCCCGAACGGGTGACCGCCTCTTTCATCACCGTACCTGCCAGCTCCGCCGGCTCGATGTCCGCCAAAGATCCGCCAAAAGTACCGATGGCCGAACGGGCTATGCCCAACACCACTACATCACGCTTGCTCATCGTCTGTCTCCTTGTTGCTAAAAATGAACCTCAAATTCTGGGCCTGCATGCGTACCTGATCCTTACAAGATGCGTGCCGTCCAGATTGGCGCGGTCAAGGTATTGACACAAAACTAGAACCAGTCGGACTAGAAGAAGTCGATTTCCTGTTCGGTTTCGACTTCTTCGGCCAGCTCGCCGCTGGCCACCAGGCTTTGGTAACTCACCACTTGGTTGCGACCATGGGCTTTGGCGTAATAGACCGCTTTGTCGGCCCGGTCAAACGCGCTGCCCGGCGTATCGTTGTCGCGCAAGGCGGCGTAGCCCACGCTCACTGTGATGTGGCCCACCTGCGGAAACAGGTGCTCTTGCACCCGCGCACGAAAGCGCTCCACGGCTCCCGCCGCATCGTCGGGCGAGGCACAGCGCATCAGAATCACAAACTCCTCGCCACCGAACCGGTACAGCTGGTCGTAAAACCGAAAGCTGGTGCGCATCAGTCGCGCCATCAGCAGCAGCACTTCATCGCCAATCAGGTGGCCAAAGTCGTCGTTCACGCGCTTGAAGTGGTCGATGTCCATCACCGCCAGCCAGTAGCCGTCCTGTGTATGCGCCGAGCGCCGGTCGGCAGGCTCCAAATCGTTGGGGGTGTTCATTTCCACCGCAGCCTTCAGAAACGCACCGTCAAAAGTTTTGCGGTTGAGCAAGCCGGTGAGTGAATCTTTTTCACCATAGTCCAGCAGGTTCTCCAAGTTGCTGTAGACCCGCATCAGCCCTTCCACCCCACGCAACAAAGGCTCTGTCAGGGGTTTATCCGACTCCAGCTCCAGCAAGGTAAGCACGGGCCTCACTTCGCCCACGAGCAGCACCGTCAGGCACGGCGCACCCAGTGCGCCTTGTACTTGCACGGTGCTGCCTTGTGTGTGGGCCTGCAGTCGGGCCGGAAAGTCCGCCAGGGCAGGCAACTCGCGCCAGTCTTTCCAGGCCGGTACGCGCGTCGGTGACATTTTTTTGGCATCAAACTCGGCCCGGGTCAGGCAATGCATGTCGCCCAAGTCGCCGACTTCGCGCAACACGCGTACCACCGTGATGGCACCTTTGCCACTGAGGTAAACCAGACGCACCATGGCGTCATCCAACGCGTAGCGGTCGCGCAGACCGCACAGGTCTGCGATCTGGTTAACGATCTCTTCCATTAGCGGGAGTCTACCCCGCCCTCACTGCCCCTGAAAGCCATTGGCGCGCAGCGTAATCACCAAGGTATCGCGGTGTCCACCCTCGGTCAGCGGCTGTATGGGGGTGGACTCATGAACCACCCGCATGTCGTCCAGCAAGAGCAACGACCAGGGTTCGGTCAGGGTAAAGCGCTGGCCACTCGGGCCTGCTGCATCGAACACCCGGGTTTCGCCACCCTTGATGCCATTGCGGTCCACCAGGAACACGGCCACCAGGTCCACCCCATCGCGGTGCGCGCCTTCGGGCGTGGGGCGGCCAATGCCGTCGGTGGTGTCAATGCGAAACTGGTGCGCCTCGGCATACCAGGTCTGCGTGCCGCGCAGCGCCGAGCACACATCGCCCAGCCAGACCAATAACTTCGTCCAGTGGGGGTCTGCCACCACGGCACCAAGCATCGGTTCAAAGTGCCGCTGCATGCCGCCGTGCAGGGCGTTGTACTCGAGCGGTTGCCAATGCGGGCGGTGCGGTGCCAGCGTGGCCTGGTCGCCCTGCACCACAAAGCAGGCATGGCGACGACGACGGTAGCGGCCACCATCGCGCAAGTAGCCGTCGGCAGGCAAATCGGCCCAGGTAGGCAGCCAGGCATCGAACGCAGCCAAAGGCGCAGCGCACAGGTGCGACACCAGGTCCGCCGCCACTACCGCATAGCCCTGGGTTTGCAGGGCGGGCACCAAATCTTGCGCCTGGGCAATCGCAGGCGGAGCAAAAGAAACAGTCATGGCTGCATTATCGGCGGCCATTTTTCAAACTCATTTGCGCCCTGTATGACCTGCATCAAGTGGCGTTGCGCGGGTGCTGACTAAGCTCTGCGCCAACTCTCAAGGAAACCTGACATGACCGCCACCACCACCCTGCAATGGAGCGAAGCCCTGTCGCTGGAAATGCCCTTGATGGACACCACGCACCGGGAGTTTGTGGCGTTGCTCGCCCAGGTGGTGAACGCACCCGACAGCACGGTGTTGTCGGCCTGGGCCACCTTGATTGACCACACCGATGACCACTTTGGCCGCGAAGACCAGTGGATGCAAGACACCGGCTTTGCTGCGGGCAACTGCCACGCCACACAGCACAGCATCGTCTTGCAGGTGATGCGTGAGGGTGGCAAAGCGGGCCTGGGGGGCGACCTGGGCGTGGTGCGCCAAATGGCACACGAGCTGGGTGTGTGGTTTCCCCAGCACGCCCAAAGCATGGACGCGTCGCTGGCACTGCACCTGCGCTCTGCGGGCTACGACCCGGTCACCGGCGAAATTAGCCAGCCCCAGGCACTGCCCGCCGCGCAGATTCATGGCTGCGGTGGTGGCAGCTGTGGCGACACCGCGTCCGCCTGATGGGCGTTGACACACCCGCGCTCCAGCATGGGTGGCTGGAAGACCTGCAAGCGCTCGTCACCGGCACGCTGTTCGTCTCGCTGGGGGTGGTGATGTTTGGCCAAGCGGGCCTGCTCACCGGTGGCACGGCAGGGGTGGCTTTTTTGATCCATTACGCCACCGGTTGGAATTTTGGCTTGGTGTTTTTTGTGGTCAACCTGCCATTTTATGGCCTGGCGTGGCAGCGCATGGGCAAGCGGTTTACGGTCAAGACCTTTACCGCCGTCGCACTGATGGCAGGCTTCTCGAACCTGGTGCCGCAACTGCTGCACTTTGACCGCCTCAACCCGATATTCACGTCCATCTTGGGTGGCTTGCTGATGGGCACAGGCATGCTCATTTTGTTTCGGCACCGTGCCAGCCTGGGTGGCTTTAACGTGCTGGTGCTGTACCTGCAAGAGCGCTTTGGCTGGCGCGCCGGGCGCATTCAAATGGCACTCGACTGCGCTATCGTGCTGTCCGCGTTGGCCCTGACTGACTGGCAACACATTGCGCTCTCGGTGCTGGGGGCCGTGGCTGTGAACCAGACGCTGGCCACCAACCACCGGGCAGGTCGCTACATCGCCATGTAGCCGCTGTCACCTCGGCAACGCGGCAGCAGCGTGGGGGGCGATACCATGCGCCATCTTTTGATCGCCTTCGGAGCCCCCACCATGTCCCTATCCACCCTTGTTAACCACCAAATTCGCCTGGCCGCCCGGCCCAACGGCATGCCCAAAGCCAGCGACTGGAGCCACACATCTGAGGCCGTCGCCGACCCCGTTGACGGCGGCGTGGTCGTCAAAACCCTGGCCCTGTCGCTGGACCCCGCCATGCGCGGCTGGATGAACGAAGGCAAGAGCTACATCCCACCCGTGGGCATTGGCGAGGTGATGCGCGCGGGTGGCATCGGCAAAGTGATTGCCTCCAAAAATGACAAGTTCGCCGTGGGCGACTATGTGAACGCAGGTTTGGGCGTGCAGGAGTACCTGACGCTGACCCCCGAGACCCTGAAGCACAGCGGCATCGCCAAAATTGACCTGCGCGCAGGCACCCTCACCCAGTGGCTTAACGTGCTGGGCATGCCCGGCATGACCGGCTACTTTGGCCTGATGGACGTGGGCATGCCCCAAGCCGGCGAAACCGTGGTGGTGTCCGGCGCAGCCGGTGCCGTGGGCCAGACCGTGGGCCAAATGGCCAAGATCAAGGGCTGCCGCGTGGTCGGCATTGCCGGTGGTGCTGCCAAGTGCGACTGGGTGGTGAAAGAGCTGGGCTTTGACGCCTGCATTGACTACAAAGCTGGCCCTGGCGCGGTGCGTGCGGGTCTGAAAGAACACTGCCCCAAAGGCGTGGACATTTACTTTGACAACGTGGGCGGCGAAATATTGGACGACGTGCTGGCCAAGATCACCCGCAAGGCCCGCATCATCATCTGCGGTGCCATCAGCCAGTACAACAACACGACGGCCGTGCAAGGCCCCAAAAACTACCTCAGCCTGCTGGTCAACCGTGCGCGCATGGAAGGCATTGTGGTGTTCGACTACGCCGACCGCTACCACCTGGCCATTGCCGAAATGGCAGGCTACATCCAGAGCGGCCGAATGAAAAGCAAAGAAGATGTGGTGGTAGGCCTGCAGACCTTCCCCGAGACACTGCTGAAGCTCTTCAACGGTGAAAACTTTGGCAAGCTGGTGCTGCAGGTTGCTACAGAATAGATAGCTGCTTGCGCATATTCCACGGGGGCTAGCGACCTATTTGTCTTTAAATTAGGCTGCCCGTGCCGTGGCTGTGATGTAGTTCAGCACCCTGAACAATTCGTCCACCTGGGCGGACGTAAACAGCGCGTCCGGTCCCTGCGGTGCAAAGTGGGTGAACGGTGGCTCGTACAGCAGCGCCGCCTCCATCACCCCGCGCTCGGTCAGGTGGGTGACGATCAGGCTCACAAACTCCAACTGGTTGGCGCTTAGCGTTTTGCCGCTGACAAAACCATTCATCGCCTGCGTGGCCGCCTCGCGGTCCAGCCCCACCAATGAGCGCACAAACAGGCCCAATCCATGCGCCTCTTGCCCGGCGCGAGCCACGTCTTGCGCTGTGCCGGTGCCGCTGTCAATCAACAAGCGCTCCAGCTCGGCCAGGTCGGTCGCGGTGAGCGGCTGGTTGCGACGTAGCTTGTGCAAGGTGATGTGGTTTTCGTGGGCGCGCAGATAGGCGCGCACCTTGAGCCGAAAGCGCTCAAAGTCGCCTGCGCTGCCACCCAGGGGCAGCGCCACTTCTGCCGTTTCTCCCACTTGGTCACGGAAGTCGGTGTAGACCACCTTGCGCCGTGTCTTTTCCAGCAGCTTGATGAGCCCGCGCAAGTGCCTACGCGCCTGCTCCAGCATGGGCAGCGTCACGTCTTGCCACCACTCCTCGCCCGCCACCGCTTCAATCAGCACCATGTGCTTTTTCACATCGGGAATGCTGCCCAATTCACTTAACGCATCGGCCAGCGAGCGCACCTGATCGCGCAGGCGCGCAAAGCCCACATCGCCACGCGCACTGCCCAGCTGCGTGCGCAGCATCAGCAAGTCGAAGCGCTTGGCTTCTTCATCGTCATCACGCACGGCGCTTGGCAAGCCGGACACATGCTGTGCCAACTCCACGAGCTGCTCGCCTGTGACCCTGTGCCAGGCCTTGGCGTCGCTCCAGGGCTCCACCCAACGGCGCTGCGGGCGCACCACAAAGTTGTCCAGCCGCATGCCCGCCACCACGGCGTGCAAGTGGCTCGCGGTATCTAAGCGCATCGTCTGGGCGGTGAGTCCGTAGCCCGCCGTTGCATCTGCTGCTTTACCGCCACCCAGCCCGTGCTCCTGCGCCAGTTGCTCGTCGAGCACCGACAGCAGTTCCAGCCGCGCCTTGAAAGTGCGCTGACTCAAGGGCTCGGCCACATTGCCTTTGCTGCCTTCGAGGTTCTGGCTGAAGAACTCCAGGTTCTGGCAGAAATCGAAAATCAAAAACTCCTGCTTGTCCTGCTCCGGACCAAACAGGTCTTTGCACAAGCGCGTGCCACGCCCCACCATCTGCCAGAACTTGGCCTTGGAGCGCACGATCTTGAAGAACACCAGGTTCACCACCTCGGGCACGTCGATGCCCGTGTCCAGCATGTCCACCGAGATGGCGATGTGCGGCGACTTGTCTTTGACGCTGAAATCGTCAATCAGGCTCTGTGCGTATTCGGTCTGGTAGGTAATGACACGGGCGAACTGCCCCGCGTAATGCGGGTAGTTGGCGTTAAAGCGGTCCGCAATAAAGTTGGCGTGCGCAGTGTTCTTCGCAAACACAATGGTCTTGCCCAGCCGGTCGCCACCCGCCACCTTGTGGCCGCGTGTCATCAGCAGCTCCAGCACCTTGTCCACGGTGTCAATGTTGAACAACCACTTATTCACCGCCTCAGCACCCACCTCATCAGGCGCGTGGCCTTCTTCGT
>JBEEJM010000054.1:0-10198 GCA_041169205.1 Pseudomonadota bacterium
ATCCAGCTGGTGCAAATGGACTGGCGAAAGCGCACTGGCGGATGGCGCTCCCACAGGCCCTGGGGCACCTCCATGCGCCGTGCGCGTGCCGGGCGCGTGGGCCCATCGTTCAGCACCACGCCATGGCGCAATTGCGCCAACGCGTCCTCGTCAGGTTCCCCCTCCACCTGCACCCAGTAGGTCTTTTCCATCTTGTAGCGCGGGTCGCTGATGCGGGCCTGCAACTTGCCATCACTGGTGAGCAGCAGCAGGCCTTCGCTGTCAGCGTCAAGCCGCCCAGCCACGTAGACGCCGGGCAGATCAATGTAATCCTTGAGGCCCTGCCATCGCCCCTCGGGCGTGAACTGGCTGAGCACGCCGTAGGGCTTGTTGAAGCAGATGAGGCGGGGAGGCAGGGACATGCCAGTCAGTCCCACAGTTGGCCGGGGGTGACTATGGGGTAAAAGTGGGGGCTATTCATACCCGCAAAGCGTACACTGAACCGCATGGCCCACCCTAAAAACCTCGCCCTGGTTGCGATGGCAATGTTGGCGTTTGCCGGCAACTCGCTGTTGTGCCGCGTGGCGCTCAAGGGCGGGGCGATTGACGCGGCCAGCTTCACCAGCGTGCGGCTGCTATCGGGTGCGGTCATGCTGGGCGCGCTGGTGTGGCTGCAGCAACAACAAACACCACCAGCGCAGCGGCTGACAAAGCTTCCGGGCGATGGCTGGTCGGCTTTGGTGCTGTTTGCCTATGCGGCGGGGTTCTCGTTTGCCTACCTGAGCATGACAGCGGCCACCGGCGCGCTGCTGTTGTTTGGCGCAGTGCAAGCCACCATGATTGCCTGGGGCGTGGTTCAAGGCGAGCGCCTGCGCAGGCTGCAGCTGGCTGGGTTTGCACTGGCGGTGGCCGGGCTCACGGCACTGATGCTGCCAGGGTTAGCAACGCCGGGGTTTTGGGGTTCGGCGGCCATGCTGGGCGCGGGTGTGGCTTGGGGTGCCTATTCGCTGCGCGGCAGACGCAAGTTGCCCAACGTCGCCGCCAATCCCACGGCAGTCACGGCGGGCAACTTTATTCGCACCGCGCCCATGGCACTCGTGCTGAGCGCCGCAACGCTGTCGCAGCTCCATGTGAGCACCGGCGGCGTGCTGTACGCCGTAGCGTCGGGCGCGCTGACTTCCGGCATGGGCTATGCCATTTGGTACCACGTATTGCCCACGTTGCAGGCCACGCACGCGGCCACGGTGCAGCTCAGCGTGCCGCTGATCGCTGCATTGGGCGGCGTGCTGCTGCTGGGCGAGGTGGCCACTTGGTCGATGGCACTGTCGGCCTGCGCCATCACGGGCGGCATTGCACTGGTGATTTGGGACAAAGACAGAGGCTGACCTGCGAGCAGGGGTCTTCGTTTTAAGTTAAGGTCTCGCCTGCAATTAACCCCTCAGGATTTCACCATGACCCAACTCAAACTCTCTTATTTCGACATGCACGGCGGCCGCGGCGAGCCCGTGCGTCTGGCCTTGGCCATTGGCGGCATTGCGTTTGAAGACCACCGCTTTGCCTTCCCCGAGTTTGCTGAAATCCGCAAGACCGTACCCTTTGGCCAAGTGCCTGTGATGCATGTAGACGGCGCACTGGTCACGCAAAGCGATGCGATCCTGCGCTATGCCGGCAAGCTGGCGGGCCTGTACCCCACCGACGCTTACCAAGCCCTGCTGTGCGACGAAGTGGCCTATGTGGTGGAAGAAAACGGCGTCAAACTTGGCCCCACTTTCAGCATGAAGGGCGAGGAACAAAAGACCGCGCGTCTGGCGCTGGTCAATGGCTCTATGCCCCGATACCTGGCTTGGCTGCAGACCCAACTGCTGGCCAACGGCGGCGAATACTTTGCCGACAAGCGCCTGACCGTGGCCGACCTGAAAGTGTTTGTGGATGTGCGCGGCCTGAACTCCGGCCGCCTGGACCACGTGCCCGCCGATTTGGTCGCCACCGTAGCCCCCGCGCTCAATGCGCACATGGACCGCATCGCCAAGTTGCCGGCGGTCGTGGCGTACTACGCCAAGTAATCAGCATGAAAAAACTGAACGTCACCATCTCGTTGGAAATGTCGGTACCCGATGACTGGGAACTGGTCGAAACCTCGGAAGGCACGCCCGTGCTGAAGCTGCCCAACGGGCAGTTTATGGACATTGCCATCGAGCCGCTGTTTACCAGCAACCCCGAAGAAACCTGGTCCAGCACGGACGACGAAAACACACTCAACGATATTCTCGACATGGTCGAAAGCGAAGAAGTTGTGTATGAGTTCGTTACCCACTAAGTCACCCACTAAACCTGCGGGCGCACTGACCCTGAGAGAAGTCAACGCCAATGTGCACAGCGTGCACTTGGCTGTTGGCACCCATGTAGGCAACCTCAAACGCATTGGTGCCGTGTGGAAGTTCAAGGCCGTGGGCTATGACGCCGCAGGTGGCGTGGAGCCCGGTGGCGGCCCCTTAACCGACTGGCACAACACGGTGCTGGCCGCGCCAGACGTCGCCGAGCTCAATGCCCGGCTAAGTCAAACCGCTCAGTAAGGTTGTGCGCCGTCCATGCGCGCTACTTTTTGATTGATCAGCAGCTCAGGCTCGTCGGCTTCTATCCAGGTTTCGTTATTCAGGCCCGCATGTAAGCGCTTGGTGTTGAGCTCACCGGTCCACTTGGCGACCACCAGGGTGGCCACGCCGTTACCCACCAGATTGGTCAGGGCGCGCGCCTCCGACATAAAACGGTCAATGCCCAGAATCAACGCCAAGCCCGCCACTGGCACGGTGCCCACTGCGGATAACGTCGCTGCCAGCACGATGAAACCACTGCCCGTAATACCCGCCGCGCCCTTGGAGGTAAGCAACAGCACCGCCAGCAGCGTGAGCTCTTGCGTGAGCGTCATGGGGGTGTTGGTAGCCTGCGCAATAAACACCGCCGCCATCGTGAGGTAAATAGACGTGCCGTCCAGGTTGAAAGAGTAGCCGGTAGGAATCACCAAGCCCACGCAGGTCTTTTTGGCACCCAGGTTTTCCATCTTCTCCATCATGCGGGGTAGCACCGACTCGCTAGACGATGTGCCCAGCACAATCAACAGCTCTTCCTTGATGTACTTCACGAATTTCCAGATACTGAAGCCGTGCAAGCGGGAGATGATTCCAAGAATCACAAACACAAAAATCAGGCAGGTCAGGTAGAACGTGCCCATCAGCTTGCCCAAGCTGAACAGCGAGCCCACGCCGTACTTGCCGATGGTGAACGCCATGGCACCAAAGGCACCGATGGGCGCGACTTTCATGATGATGCCAACGATGTCAAACAGCACATGCGACATCTTCTCGATCAGGTCAAACACCATGGTGCCGCGCCCGCCAAACTTATGCAGCGCAAAGCCAAAAAGCACCGAGAACAGCAGTACTTGCAAGATCTCGCCCTTGGCAAACGCATCGACCACCGAGGTGGGAATCACGTTGAGCAAAAAGTCAACCGTGCCCACCATCTTGCCGGGGCCGGTGTAGGCCGCGATGCTTTTGGTGTCGAGCGTGGAGGCGTCCACATTCATGCCAACGCCAGGGCCAATCAGGTTGACGGTAATCAGGCCGACAATCAGCGCGATGGTGCTGACCACCTCAAAGTACAACAACGCCAAGCCGCCGGTTTTGCCGACCTTCTTCATGTCTTCCATACCGGCAATGCCAATCACCACGGTGCAAAAGATGATGGGCGCAATGATCATCTTGATCAGCTTGATAAAGCCATCACCCAGCGGCTTCATGTCGGCACCCACCTGCGGGTAGAAGTGCCCCAGCGCCACCCCTAGGGCCACGGCTATCAGCACCTGGGCGTAGAGAGATCGGTAGAACGGTCGTTTGGTCGTAGATGCGGTCATGGCAAGGTTCCGTTGAAGTGGATCACCTCAGTCTAGGCCGATGCCCCGCAAATAACAATTGTGGAAAGCCGCAGTCAATAGCTGGAATAGGCAGCGTCAGCCCAACCCCAGGGCATGGAACACACGCACTGCGGCATAGGCATCGTTGGCGGCATAGACCAGCTGCGCCTCGGTCAATTGCGCGTTGGCCCAGTTGCTCGTAGCAGCCTTTTTAGATTTTATAAACCGCTGGTTAAACAGCACTGCCACTGCGCCTTTGACGCCCATGTCTTTGCGGTAGCCCCGTGCGTGGAACACGGTGTTGAGCTCCAAAATGCCTGCAGGCTCTACCCCCAGCTTGCTGATGATGCGTTTGCGGTCATCCCCCAAGCCAAAGCCTGCCTTGGCAAAACCGCTTTGCGCCAACAACTCGGCAGCAATGCTGCGGCACTGGGGCTCGTGCAACTGAAACACCCACGCACGCTCCACCGTGGACAGCTGCAGCACATGGGGGCCGTCGGACACCTCCCCCACCTTAAACGTGGGCTTGGACTCGGTATCAAAGCCCCACGCCGGGGTGTCCAGCAACCGCGCCTGGGCCTCGCGCGCTTTGGCAGCGGTGTTCACCAGCGTGATGCGATTCAGGTCCAAGCGCTCAAACGGCGGGAGCAAGGCGATGGCGTCTTTATCGGGGGTAGAAAGTCGAATATTCATAGGGCCGTATCATCGCCGCTGAAGGAATCCCATGAAAAAGACATTTACCCTGGCCGTTGAAGGCAAGAACCCCGAGCGCTTGCTGGAAGCCACCAAGCACGAAATTCGCAAATACATCAAGCGCGAGCGCCGCCGTGTGTTACCCGAAGGCGTGGACTTTTGGGACTTTGACTGCCAGTTTGGTGCCACCGAAGAGGCCGCTGCAATGGCCCACCTGTCCCAACTGACGCCCCTGATTGACGCCCACGTGCAAGGTGGCGGCACCCAGTTTTATATCGAAATTTTGGCCAAACACGGCCACCGCACAGCGCGTCCCCACACGGAAAGCGCTGAAGACTGAGCCACGTGACCTCCCCTGACTTTAGCCCTTCAGCGGAGCGCAACAAGCAGCCCATTCTGGAGGTGCTACGCAGTGTGCTTCCCGAAAGTGGCCGGGCATTGGAGATTGCCTCGGGCACGGGCCAGCATGTGGTGTGGTTTGCAAAGCACTTGCCGCACTGGTCCTGGCAACCCACCGATGTGCACCGTGGCGCACTCTACAACGTGGAGGTGCGTGTCGATGCGGCTGACCTCGACAACGTTTACGCCCCCGTACAGCTCGACGCGCTGGCCCCGCAGTGGTTCGACGGCGACACCCAGTTTGATCTGGTGCTGTGCATCAATATGCTGCATATCGCGCCTTGGGATAGCTGCGCGGCGCTGATGCAAGGCTGCGCGCGGCACTTGGCACCAGGGGGGCTACTGGTGACTTACGGCCCTTATTTTGAAGACGACGTGGCTGCGGCCCCTACCAATACGGCTTTTGACCAAAGCCTGCGCGAGCACGACCCCAGTTGGGGCATACGCCGTCGCGAAGACGTAGAGGCCCAGGCCGCTGCAGCGGGCTTACACCTGCAAGCGCGCCACTCCATGGCCGCCAACAACCTGGTGCTGGTGTTTGCCCGGAATGCGGATAATCCCACCCCATGAACGCCCCACTTTTCACCACACTTTCACTCTTCCCCCTGGGCTGGCAGCACTACCTGCTGGGCGGCCTGTTGATAGGCAGCGGGGCCACGCTGCTATTTGTGCTGACCGGGCGCATTGGCGGCATGAGCACGGTGTTTTCCAGCACCTGGTCGTATGCGGTGCAGCGGCCGTTTTTTCAGCAAGCACGGTTTGTCGATTCACGCAGCTGGCGTTTGGTGTACGCGGCGGGGCTGATTTTGGGTGCATTTGTCTGGTGGCTGGGCTTTGCAGGCGGCAAACCTGAAGCCACGGCTGTGCCGGTGTGGCAGCTGGTCGTGGGCGGCTTTTTTGTGGGTTATGGCGCACGCTTAGGCAATGGCTGTACCTCCGGCCACGGTATTTGTGGCCTGGGCTCGTTGCAACGGCCCTCACTGATGGCGGTGCTGACTTTTATGGCCACGGCCTTTCTGACGGCCAACATCGCCGCACGGTGGCTGGCATGAGCACGCCCAGCACCTTGGCCAAAAACCTGGCTACGCTGGCATCGGGTGCCCTGTTTGGCTTTGGACTGTCAATCTCGACCATGATCCGACCCGAGGTGGTTTTGAGCTTTCTGCGCTTCAAAGACTTGGGCCTGATGCTGGTGATGGGCGGCGCAGTGGTAGTCGTGCTGGTGGGCTACAAGCTGGCACCCCGCCTCATGGCGCGCCCCCTGCTGGACGACCACTTTCACACCCACCCCAGCGTCTGGAACCGGGATACCGCCGTCGGTGCCGCGCTATTTGGCATCGGATGGGGGCTGTGCGGCGTGTGCCCCGGCCCGGCCATTGCAGGCCTGGGCGCAGGCAATTGGGACTTGTTATGGGCCTTGGGCGGCATTACCCTGGGCGCACTGGCGCAAGGGCTCAACGCCAAGACGTAACCCCCTACAGCAAAGCACTGGCGCAATGGCGTGCCTTTTGCGATAGTATTAATCAGGGCCCCATAAAAAAAAGCGCGTTTAAAACGCCGTGATTAGACACACCAAGCCCTGCCGGTCATGTGTCACGTATGAAATCTGATATCTATTTGTCCCTGGAAAAACTCGTTGCCACTTTGCTGGGGCGGCTAGGCACGCGCGTGGTCCCGACGGTGCTGGTCTTGCTGGCCGTTTTCACCCTCGGTTGGCAAATGAAGCAATTCAACTCACCGCGCGGCACCGCTATCTCCGTGCGCGTGTGGGAGCAGCCCGAACAACAGCCCTCCCCCTCCATGGCGACTATTTGGAGCGCAGTACAGGCCAGCCCCGCTGCCACTGTCGTGGGCACACAACTATCGACTAGCGCGTTCTGGTTTGCGCTGGATACCTCAACCGTCACGGCTGTATCGCCCATGTTGGTGGACTTTCCGTCTCGCCACGCCATGAGCCTGGCCTGTTGGGACCAGGCTACCGGCAAGTCACTGGGGCTGGCGGACCGCGTCACCACCGTAGGCCAATTGGTTGCACAGCGGGCCGGGTTCAATTTGCTGCCTATCGCGGTTGCAGATATGCCCAATCTGTTGTGTCGTGGCACCTATCGAGGCCCGGCCAAAATATCCGCCAGCCTGTGGGACGTCGAGCCCATGGCGAGTGCGCAAGCGCTGCACCAACAGGCCGGCACGCTGATTGAGGCGGGCATTGGTGTTCTGGCCATCTCGATGCTGATTACCACCATCGTGAATCGCAGTTGGCTGTACTGGGCCTTTGTGGCGTGGCTGCTGCTCAATATGCGCATGGCTGCGTTGTCGGCGGGGACAGACTTTGAACTGTTCGGCTACGCACTGTCTCCCGCCTGGCTGGTGGAGTCCAGAAAATGGACGGTCTGCGCCTACTTCTCCATGACAGCAGCGCTCTTTAGTCTGTTGTTCAAGGATGAACTGGTGGAGATCAAGGCGCGCATTCCTTTGTTCACAGCCCAATTGGCCGCCATCGTTCTGCCGGTGGTCTGTCTGTTACTTTCTTTTGAGCAGATGCTGCCAATCTTATGGCTCAGTACGGCGCTAGGCTCCGTGGTCCTTATTATTTATCTCTACAAGATTTTGTGGCGTGCACATTCCAGAGTGGCGGTTTGGTACTCGGCCTCCATCATCATTACGCTGGTAGCCAGCTTCAATGAAGTGATTGCGGCCTCCACCGGCGAGGCCTTTTTAGCCGCTGGCCTCAACAGCGTCACCGCTGCCATTGTCTCTGCGCTGTTGGTTTCCGCTGCGGTGGCAGAACACATGCGTGCCGACCGGCAGGAAAAACTAGCGGCGCAGCAAACCCTGAAAGCCGCCTACGAAGACTCCCCCATCGGGCTGTTTTCCTTGGACCGGACCGAGGCCATTCTGAAGACCAACCCCGCGTTTCAGCACATGATGCAAAGCATCAACGACACGCTGCCGACCCGTATTTCACAGGTTTTTGATGCCCGGGTGACGGCCGATTTGATGAGCCTGGGTGGCACCAAATCGCGCGCTGTGGAATTGCAGACCAAGGTTCACGATGCCCAAAAAAATGCAGACCGGTGGTTTGCCATCAAAGCGTCCACGGTTGATGGGACCACCATTGAAGGCACTTTGCAGGACATCACCGAACGGTTTGTCGCCACCGAGCGCCTGGAGTATTTGGCCAACCATGACCCACTGACCGATTGCCTGAATTTGCGCGGTATTGCACGCACCCTGGGTCGCCTGGCACGGCCACCATCGGCACTGGCGTACTTTGATCTGGATAAATTCAAACTCATCAACGACCTGTATGGGCACGCGGCCGGAGACAAGGTTTTGAAGCGTGTGAGCGAGCGCATGAAGAGCGCCCTGGGGCCAAAAGACATGCTGTCGCGGGTGGGTGGCGATGAGTTCGTCATTGCGTTCTATGACGCGACCGTGGCACAGGCCACCGTCTGCTGTGAAGCCATCGTGCACCTGATTGCGGCACAGCCCTACCAGGTGGAGCGTCAGCGCTTCACACTGAACGTGTCTGCAGGGCTCGTGGGCACCGCACGGTTTGAAGATGCACCGCTCAAAGAGATCATTTCCGCTGCGGATACCTTGTGCCGACTGGCTAAAAAACGGACCACGCAGCGGTTGGTGGTGATGGAGTCCGACGACAGCTTCTTCCTGCACCACAAGCAGGAACTGGAAGTGATTACCTGCCTCGAGCGTGGCGAAGTTCCCGAAGGCCTCTTTTTGGTCATGCAACCCGAGATTTCTCTGACCAAACCGTTTGACTCACTGAACTTCGAAGTGCTTTTGCGTATGCGCAAGGCGGACGGCGGCATCATCCCGGCGGGCATCATTATTGAAGCCGCCGAAATGCACGGCAAGACGGCCATCATTGACCGTTGGGTTTTTTCGGCTGCCATTGCGTGGCTGGAGACCCATGCCCATTCCTTGGTCAATACCCGCTTTGTCAGTATCAATGTGTCGGGTGGCTCACTCAACGACGAGGCTTTTACAGACGAGCTATTTGAGATGCTGGCTCAGCACCCCAGCATCCTTTCGCTGATCTGCATTGAGATCACCGAGTCCGTCGCGTTGACCGATATCCGCAGCATCCAGCGTTTTATCGACCGGGTCCGGTCTTTGGGTGCCAAAGTGGCCATTGACGACTTTGGTGCGGGTTACTCATCGTTTGGCTACCTCAAGAATCTGTCGGTGGATGCGCTCAAACTGGATGGGTCACTGGTGAAAGATGCCCCGCGCAGCACAGCAGGACTGGCCATTATTCAGGCCATTGGTGGACTGGTGTCCAGTCTGGGAATGAAGTCGATTGGCGAGTACGCCGAGAATTTGGCAATCATCAAGGCATTGTCAGACGCAGGTATCGACTACGCGCAGGGCTATGGCATTAGCAAGCCGGTGATGCCGGAGCGGATACTGGCGGCCAAATCGAGTGCAGACTTTGTTGAAGACCCCGCCATCATGGGATTTTTGGTGGGGCTGCAGTCGACCACGGACAACACCATGTCACTGTTTGGGAGTCTTCAGACCGACGCTATGCATTGAACGGCGCGGACACATCGATACCCATATCGGTGTGGCTGAGTTGTCCAAACCGGCTAATCGGTGTGAAGTCGCTCAAAGGCGCAAACCCACTGTCCGATTCCGGATCCACCTGCGGGCAATTCCAGGCGAAGTTGAGGCTGGTCATGGCCGAAAGGTCCACATCCCTGTGCAGCGTTTCGATCACAAAGCGATACAGCGGATGTTCGCACGCTTCCCATGTGAACCGCGCCTCCAGCGGTGCAAGGCTCATGACACGATGTGGCACGCCATTGGCATGTGCCATCGGATAAAACTTACCCGACTCGCCGACGTCCGAGAACAGAAGCGCATCATAAATTCGATCGACAGGGCGACGACCGGCAGCCATCATCCAATCGACATCCTGTGCTTCGCAATACTGAAACAGTGCCTTGAAGAGCGCACTGCGCACCAAAGACGCGTTAGGGCTGCCTTTGACGCAGAGGCGTGTGGCCTCCACCATGCGCGTATTCGAGTACCGCTCTGGCAAGTGCAGCGACATTTGTAATGGCAAGGGCTTGAATGCATTGGTGTGAACTCGCATGGTTCCCAACAACGAGCCATCAAATTTGGAGCGCGCAACGATGACTTCGCAGCCCAGCTCGTAGTCACACTCTTCGGGCGTCTGCAAGACCATTCCCA
>JBEEJM010000055.1:0-2758 GCA_041169205.1 Pseudomonadota bacterium
GCCAGTGGCGCGGTAGCCCCGTCCACCGGCATCAACGTGGGCGTGGCCAACCAGACTAACGGCGTCTACGTGCTGGGCTTTCTGGCGCGCTTTCTGGAAGCCAATGGCGACGGCAACATCCTGTCCACACCCAACCTGCTGACGCTGGACAACGAAGAGGCCAAGATCGTCATCGGCCAAAACGTGCCCTTTGTGACCGGCCAGTACACCAACACCGGTGGCAGCACCGCCACCGTCAACCCGTTCCAGACCATCGAGCGCAAAGACGTGGGCCTGACACTGCGCGTCAAGCCGCAGATCAGCGAGAACGGCACCGTCAAGCTCACCATCTTCCAAGAGGTGTCGAGCGTGCAGGCCTCGTCGGTGAACTCGGCCACCGGGTTGATCACCAACAAGCGCTCCATCGAATCCAACGTGCTGGTGCAAGACGGTGCCATCGTGGTGCTGGGCGGCCTGCTGTCGGACGAATACGCGGGCAACCAAGAGAAAGTGCCCGGCCTGGGCGACCTGCCGTTTTTTGGCAACCTGTTCAAGAGTGAAGCGCGCAGCCGCAAGAAGACCAACCTGATGGTGTTTTTGCGCCCCGTGGTGATCCGCGATGCCGCTGCCAGCGACACGCTCTCACTGGACCGCTACGAGGCCATGCGCGGCGCGCAGCAACAGGCACAGCCGGTGCAAAGCACGACCGTGCCGATCAACGAAGCGCCTGTTTTGCCCGCTGCACCTGTACCTGCCGCCAGAAAACCATGAGCGCGTCACCAAAAATAAAATCCAGGGAAAAACTTGAAAATGAAGAACAGAACACGGCATCGCCTTTTTAACTTTGCACATGGCATGGCCTTGACCACGGGGCTATTCATATGCACCGCAACCTCGGCGCAAACACCCTACGACATGATGGACATAGGTGCCCAATTGACCGGCAAAGGGATCAGCTTTGGTGCTTTTTCAACCCCCTTGCCGCTGCCACCAGGGGAATGGCTTGTCGTCAGCAAGGTTGCATCGCAAATCGGTTTAATGGGCGGGCGTTCTGATGCGCCCAACACCGTTCCAGAAATTACTGTGGGACTTAAAAGTACAGACGCAGGCAATCCTGTTGAGGTACTGATGGTCACGTTCACGCCAGACGCCGTGCCTATCCGGTGGTTAAGCCCGGGTTGCAGCACAACCGGCACAGCGGGCGCACCTTTCAAGGATGATTTTGAAACCTCGCCCAGCAGCCTTACATATGGGTGCGCCAAGGGCCGCTATCTGGTCAGCGGAACCAAAGGACTCATCGACAATTTAGCCCACGGTACCGTGGCGTTCAACCGCGACCTCTACTCGGGCTTTGTTCCGCACCTTTCGTCGATTAGCGACAGCAGTTTGATGCTGAACATGACGTTCAGTATGGACAAAGGACGGCGCACTTCTTACCAGATGCATGTACGCGCACCGTCGAGCATTCTCAGAGGAAATGCGTTTGACGTGGCCGCGCAAGCCTGGACGCATGAGGTGGGCCTGTCCATTCAGGCCGCACTGCAACGCAAGACTATTCCTATTGCCGCATTCCCGGTTTCTATTGGTAGCAAAGCTGATACCGCAGAACCACTGAAGAAAATCTTCAGTGCGGTAGAGCTCACCTTGCCGGGAAAAGTGATATCCGGGTCTATTCCGCTCGACGAAAACGGCACTCCGTTACCTCTGCCTCCCGGCCAATGGAAGATCACCTCGCGAGGTGAGTCAGAACCCTCCGACGCAAGCGCGAGGAAATCCAGTCAGGTGTCGCTGACCTTGCGCAATGCCGACCCCAAGGCCAGCATCGGTGCTGCTTGGATTAGCTACAACAGCACGCCTTTCTTTGCTTCACAGGCCTCTTCTAAATGTGAGAACAAAACTGCCCCGATCGTGGAATCGTACGGAAGCACTTCCACTTCTCGCATAGTTACCTGTG
Organism: Pseudomonadota bacterium; assembly: GCA_041169205.1. Lineage (GTDB taxonomy): Bacteria > Pseudomonadota > Gammaproteobacteria > Burkholderiales > Burkholderiaceae_C > Allorhodoferax. The sequence goes on from JBEEJM010000055.1 coordinate 1,934, forward strand.
GAATAGCCAACACGTACACGAAAAGCTTTCGTCAACGTGTCCTCAATTCCAGAACGACCGGAACCGATTGGGACAAAGCCAATCTTTCGGGCTTAATCCCGCATGCGGAAGGATTGCCAGAGGCGCATACGTGGATTGAACTGCGCGCGGGTTCCAACGACACCCGCCGCCTCACCTACGCGCTGTACACAGCACAACCCGCTGCGGTCAGCCCCAATGGCAAGTACCTCGGTGCCATACGCGCGTGGATGGAAAAAGGAAAAGATGCCATGGAGGCGTTTTTGGATGGCAAACCTTCAAGCTTCACACCCTACCCGGAACTCGCAGACTAAGTGAATATGGGCACGCGCTACCCCCTGCCCTACGCCTTTGCGCGCAGCCAGCAGATGCTGCTGGAAAACCTGGATGGCGACCTCACGCTTTGGCTGCACAGCCTGCAGACCGATGGTGCGAGCAGCGCCGTTAGCGAAGTGATGCGCAAATATGCGGTGCAACGGGTCGAAGTGGAGCCTGCCGAATTGCTGCGCCAGCGCATCAGCGCGGCCTATGCCCAATCTGAGTCCAGTGCCGCCACCGTGGTGAGCGAGGTGGAGAGCGACGTCGACCTGTCGCGCATGATGCAGGCCCTGCCTGCCACCCTGGACTTGCTGGAAACCTCGGACGATGCGCCGATCATTCGCATGCTTAACGCGCTGCTCACGCAGGCCGCGCGCGACGGTGCCAGCGACATCCACATCGAGCCCTACGAGCGCCACTCTGCCGTGCGCTTCCGGGTGGATGGCACGCTGCGCGATGTGGTGCAGCCCAACCGTGCGTTGCACGCCG
>JBEEJM010000056.1:0-3409 GCA_041169205.1 Pseudomonadota bacterium
AGCTATGTGAACCCCGAGCAATGGGGCTTTCGCACCAAGGCCGCCAATGGCAAGGGCGACGCGGAGGAGGGCGAGGCCCAGCTGGCCAACGCGCAGAGCGATTTGTTTGCATTGGGTGTCACCCTGTACCAGCTGCTCACTGGCAAGCTGCCCTATGGCGACGTGCTGCCCTACCAGGTGGGCCGCTACCACCGCGACCCCACACCGCCCAGCCGCCACAACCCCGAGGTGCCGATCTGGCTCAACCACGTGGCCCTGAAAGCCGTGGCGCTGGACCAGCGCCAGCGCTTCGAAACTGCCGAAGAATTTTTGCTGGCGTTGGAGCGCGGCGCGTCACGCCCCCTGACCGCGCCGCAGGGCACACCGCTCATGCAGCGCGACCCCGCCTTCGTCTGGAAGCTCGCCACCGTCACGCTGGGGTTGGTCAACCTGCTGCTGGTGTACTGGCTGCTATTTTTACCAAAATAGGCCGCTAGCCCGCGTGGGGTATGCGTGAGCAGCTATTAAATTAATAGCGATTTCAGCCGACCAAGATTTGCTCTACGTCAATTGACTTGCACCGCCAGGCGGTATCATTCCCTCGTGGCCCGGATATTCATCATATTTTTGATCGCTTTGCTGCCCTTACGAGGGTGGTCGTTCGATCGCATGGCGCTCCAGATGGAGCGCGGCGACTATGCGGCGGGCATTGCTCTCGACTCCGACGCGGGCATGAGCCCAGACTGCGCGATGTTGATGCAAATGGACAGCAAGGCCCATGCGGTTGATTCCGAGAAGGGCTCCCTGCACCAAGGTTGCCAGTTCTGCGAACTCTGCATGCCTTTGGCCGCATTGGATGCGCCGGTGCCCCTTGGCTGCACACCTACCATCCAACCGGTGCCTGAGCTCCGCACCAGCATGTTTGTGAGCGCTGACACTGCGCGCTACGTCAAGCCACCCATTTCCTGACTTCCACACCCTAGGTGCGTCCGCAATTTGCGGGGCGCGTGGTTTAGGCCCTTCGGGCCCTTCAAGTCAGGATAAACATATGAAACGCTGGATTTTGTCGTTGGCATTGGTTTGCGCCACTTCCGCCTTTGCCGCCTCCGAGTGGGTGCGCGGTGAAATCATCCAACTCGCGACAGACAAGACGCAAGTCACGTTGAAGCACGAGGCCATCAAAAGTATGCACATGGATGCCATGACCATGCCCTACAAGGTGGTCAATGCGGCGGTGCTTAAAGGGTTCAAGCCCGGTGACGTGGTCCGCTTTACCGTGACGGTGAAAGGCGACCAATGGTTCGTCGAGTCACTGGAGCACACCAAGTGAAGCGCTGGTTGGTGCTGAGCGCACTGGCCGTGGCGGCAGCGGTGGCGACCGCGCAATCTGGGTCCACACTGCCCGGTGCCACGGTCGAGTCGTTGTTGGAGCTCGCCAAGCAGAACAATCCGGAACTGGCCTCCATGCGCTACGAAGCGCGGGCAGCGCAAGAGCGCGTAGGGCAGGCCGACGCGCTGCCGGACCCGCGCTTTCGGCTGGAGCTGCAAGACGTGACGCGCATGGGTTCACAAAGCCCGACGCTGTGGCCCAGCGACACGGGCAGCACGCGTTACACCATCACGCAAGAACTGCCTTGGTTTGGCACGCGCGACCTCAAGCGTGCGCAGGCGGAGTACACGGCGCAGAGTGCCGAAACGTCTGTGCAAAGCGTGTGGATCGATCTGGCGTCGCGCATCAAACTCAGCTTTGCACAGCTGTATTTCCTGAGTCGCAATCAACAACTCAGCCAGGAAATATTGGGTTTGATGCAGCACCTGGAACAGATTGCCCAGGCACGTTACGCCGCCGGTCTGGCACCGCAACAAGATGCCATTCGCGCGCAGACCGAGCAGACCGCGATGAAGGGTGAGTTGATCGGCATGCAGAGCGAATTGCGCCAGGCGCAGACGCGTTTGAATGGCTTGCTGGCGCGGCCCATGCAGGCCGCGTTGGCGATGCCGCAAAGTCTGCACGCCTTGCCCACCGCAGACCAACTGGACCCCACGGCGCTGGAGCAACGCGCCCGCCAACGCAACCCGCAATTGGCAGGGGACGACGCGCGTGTGCATGCCGCAGACAAAGGCCGTGTGCTGGCACTGCAAGGCCGCTACCCCACCGTCATGCTGGGCATTGCGCCCACGCAGTTTCAGAACGATTTCAAGACCTGGGACTTGATGCTGGAGATGAACATTCCCTTGTGGCAGGGCACACGTCGCGCGCAGGAGCGCGAATCGGTGGCCATGCTCGAGGCCGCGCGCGCCAAGCGCGACACCACGGCGAACCAAGTGGTCGCCGACTTGGTTGAAAACCTGACTGCTCTGCAAAGCGCGCAGCAAACCGAAGCGCTGGTAACGGGTAGCCTGCTGCCGCAAGCCGAACTCACGCTGCAAGCGGCACTGGTGGGCTACGAGGCGGGCAAGGTGGACTTTGCCACCGTGCTCGACGCCCAGCGCCAGATCCGCCAGGCCAAGCAATCCCGCATCAAAGCCCAGGCCGAAGGCCAGGCAAGGCTGGCGCAAATCGAGCGCCTGCTAGGAGAAGATTTATGAGCAAGAACGTATCGGTACTCATCGGTGCTTTGGTGGTCGCCGGTGTGGCGGGCTTTGCGGGCAACTGGTGGGGCACCCACCATGTAGATGCACCGATTGTCAGTGCCGCGCCCAAGGAACGAAAAATCCGTTTTTACCGCAACCCCATGGGCTTGGCGGACATCTCGTCGACACCCAAAATAGACTCTATGGGCATGGACTACATCCCGGTCTATGAGGGCGACGATGAAGGGTCGCCAGCGTCTTCGAATCAACTGAAGTTCAGCGCCGAAAAAATACAGAAGTTGGGTGTGCGCACCGAGGCCGCCACCTTGCGCGTGTTGGACAAAATGGTGCGCGCAGCGGGCCGCATTGAGCCAGATGAACGGCGCAGCTACACCATCGCACCCCGCTTCGAGGGCTACGTGGAGAAACTGCACGTCAATGCCACCGGACAGGCCGTGGCCAAGGGCCAGCCTTTGTTTGAGGTCTATGCCCCCGACCTGCTGGCCGCGCAGCGCGAATACACGATTGCTATGCAGGGCGTGCAAGCGCTGGGACAGGCCGGACCGGACGCACAAAAGAGCATGCAGCAATTGGCCGATGCCAGCCTGGCGCGCCTGCGCAACTGGGACGTGAGCGAGGAGCAAATCAAGGCGCTGGCCAAGTCCGGAACCGCCCAACGCACGCTCACCTTCCGCTCGCCCGTGGGTGGTTTTGTGTCGGAGAAAAAGGCCGTGCAAGGCATGCGCTTTATGCCAGGTGATGCGCTGTACCAGGTGAGCGACTTGTCGGCGGTGTGGGTGGTGGCCGACGTGTTCGAGCAGGACATTGCCTTTGTGAAAAGCGGTGCGCGCGCCAA
>JBEEJM010000057.1:0-9587 GCA_041169205.1 Pseudomonadota bacterium
CTCCATCACGGCGTACAAGAGCGCGTCTTTGCTTTTGAAATGGTAGAACGGCGAGCCACTTTGCATACCTGCGGCGGCAGCAATGTCACGGGTGGTGGTGGCGGCAAAGCCTTTGCGGCGAAACAGCTGGGCGGCGGCCTTGAGCAAGTCGTGGCGGCGATTGCCATCGTCGCGCTCGTCGATGGTCTTGCGCGGACGTCCGCGAGGACGTTTCAGGGCTTCTGGCGCGGCAATGGTGAGGTCTGGCATAGGAGCCAGACGATATCAAACTAATTTATTTTTAACAAGCGTTTGCTTGGTAAAAATAAAAGCTTACTTGTTCTTGAGTTTTCCGCGGGGGATGACGGACGTGGTCACGGTCGCACGCACCGGCTCGGACAGACCTGCGGGAGCTTTAGGAGCCGAAGTGTCTTTCTTCGGTTTCTTGGATTCTTTGTTGGTTTTTTGCTGACCCTTGGCCATGATGAACTCCGTTGATAGGTTGATTGGTGTGCGTGCAGTTTAATACGGCCTGTATGACTTTACCCATTGCCATTGCAGAAAATGAAGTGCTGGTGACCGCGATCCGGGCGCAAGGCGCGGGCGGGCAAAACGTGAACAAGGTCTCTAGCGCGATTCACTTGCGCTTTGACATCGTGGCGTCGTCCTTGTCAGATGGGGTGAAGGAGCGCCTGCTGGCTTTGCGCGACAGTCGCATCACACAGGCCGGTGTGCTCATCCTCAAAGCGCAGCAGCACCGCACACAAGACATGAACCGGCTGGACGCCTTTGCCCGGCTGCATGAACTGGTCAACAGCGTGGCCACGCCACCGCGTATTCGCCGCGAGACCAAACCCACCAAAGCCTCCAACCGAAGACGACTGGAAGGCAAGACCCAGCGCTCGGAAATTAAGGCCGGGCGCGGCAAGGTGACGGACCACTAGCCCGCAAATGCGTTGGCGGGAAGCCCCGGGCTATCCACTTGCACGCAGAACAGGCCACCGGCCAAGGGTTGACTGGCCCGTTGCTCCAAGCTCAGGCCACTAGCGGCGCTGCTAATGAACAGGGTTTTTAAATCCGGCCCGCCAAACGCGCAATTGGTGATGTGGCTGGTGGGTAGTTGCACACGGGCCAGCTCGGCACCGCTGACCGGGTCGTGGCAACTGACGCAGCTGGCGCCCCAGTGCGCGATCCACAGCCGCCCCTGTGCATCGGTGGTCATCCCATCGGGATAGCCGTCGCCTTCGGCGAACTGCAGCCACAGGCGTTTTTTAGTTAACGCGCCGCTGGCCAGGTCCGTGTCAAAGGCGTAAATGCGGGACTGCACGGTGTCATTGAAGTACAGCGTGCGGCCATCCGCCGACCAGGTGGGCCCGTTGGTCACGGCGTAGCCATCGTCCTCGCGGATGCACTGCAACTGGCTGTCCAGCCGGTACAAGGCACCGGTGGGCGCAGCGCAGGCGAAGTCCATGGTGCCGCCCCAAAAGCGGCCTTGGGCATCACACTTGCCGTCGTTGAAGCGATTGCCCTCACGCTCAGGTTCGGGTTGCTGCAGAGTCTTCAACGCCCCGGTGTCCGGATTGAAGAAAGCAAAGCCGCGGCGCAGGGTGATTAGCAGGTCGGGGGCCGTTGCACGCTCGGCCACGGCAGAGATTTCTTCTTCAAATTCCCAGCTAGCGCGCGCCTGCGTGGCTGGGTGGTAGCGGTGCAGCTGCCGCCCCAAAATATCGACCCAGTAGAGCGCTTGGTGGCGCACCGACCACACCGTGCCCTCCCCCAGCATCGCCCCGGCGGCCCACACGCATTCGGGTGTGCCCAAAACCCGGGGAACGGACTGCCTAACGACCGCGTCCATCAGCAGCATTCAGTGCGAATCGCGCGGCACGGCGGCACCGCTGCCACCCACCAAAAAGTCCAGATCGGCACCCAGGTGCGCCTGCTGCACGGTTTCCACATACAGCTTTTGGTAGCCGCGCGTGGGGGCCTTGGGGGCGACCCACAATTTGCGACGCTCGGCCAGTACCTCGTCGCTGACTTCCAGATGCAGGCGGCGACCGGCCACGTCGAGTTCAATCATGTCGCCGTTCTGCACCAGGGCCAGCGTGCCACCGGCTGCCGCCTCGGGCGAGGTGTGTAAAACCACGGTGCCATAGGCCGTGCCGCTCATGCGGCCATCGCTGATGCGCACCATGTCGGTAATGCCTTTTTTCAGCACTTTGGGGGGCAGCGGCATATTGCCGACTTCCGCCATACCTGGGTAGCCGCGCGGGCCGCAGTTTTTCAGCACCATGATGCAGTGCTCGTCCACATCCAGGTCGTCGCGGTCGATACGCGCGTGCAGGTCTTCAATGTTCTCGAACACCACCGCGCGACCCCGGTGTTGCAGTAAATGGGCGGAGGCCGCCGACGGCTTGATCACCGCGCCGTTGGGGGCCAAATTACCGCGCAGCACTGCTATACCGGCGTCCTTCATAAAAGGCTCTTCGGGGGTCTTGATGACCTCGCGGTTGTAGCAAGGCGCTTGCGCAATGTTCTCGCCAATGGTCTTGCCGTTGGCGGTCAGGCTTTCCAGGTGCAGCAGGTTCTGGATCTCACGCATCACCGCAGGCAGGCCCCCGGCGTAGTAAAAATCTTCCATCAGGTACTTGCCTGACGGTTGCAGATTCAAGAGGCAGGGCACCTGTGCGCCCAATGTGTCCCAGTCATCCAGGTTGAGTTTGATGCCCATGCGCCCGGCAATCGCAATCAGGTGGATGACCGCATTGGTCGAGCCACCAATGGCAGCGTTGGTGCGGATGGCATTCTCAAACGCTTCGCGGGTCAATATCTTGGACATCTTCATGTCCTGCTCCACCATTTCCACGATGCGCCGCCCACTCATTTGGGCCAGGCGGTTGCGGCGGGTGTCAGCAGCGGGAATGGCGGCATTCTCCGGCAAGGACATGCCCAGAGCTTCCACCATGCTGGCCATGGTGCTGGCGGTGCCATGGTCATGCAGCTGCCCTTTGAGCGGTGCATATCCGACTCGGCGGCGGTGAAATCCGCCTGGGTCATTTCCCCTGCGCGCACCATCTCGGACATCTGCCACACGCCGGTGCCAGAACCAATGTCCTTGCCACGGAACTTGCCATTGAGCATGGGTCCGCCGGAGATGCCAATGGTGGGCAAATCACAACTGGCCGCGCCCATCAAAAGCGAGGGCGTAGTCTTGTCGCAGCCCATTAGCAGCACAACGCCGTCAATCGGGTTGCCACGAATGCTCTCTTCCACGTCCATGCTGGCCAGATTGCGAAACAACATGGCGGTGGGACGCAGCTGGGTCTCGCCCAGCGACATCACCGGAAATTCGAGCGGGAAGCCACCGGCTTCGTAAACGCCGCGTTTGACAAATTCGGCCAGCTCGCGGAAGTGCCCGTTGCAGGGCGTGAGCTCGCTCCAGGTGTTGCAAATGCCGATAACCGGGCGGCCATCCAGCTCGTCATGCGGGTAGCCCTGATTTTTGATCCAGCTGCGGTGCACAAAGCCATCTTTGTCATTGCGTCCAAACCAGGCCTGGCTGCGGCGGACGGGGTATTTCTTGGAATCCATGCGTGTTGTCCTCGTATGTTTTTTTCAATGCGCTGAAGCGGCGACTCTTGACAAAACGCATCCTAGCAATGCACATTGATAAAGGAAAATCAAGTTATCAGTATTTGACATACACAAATTGCAATAGATTAGGATTTCGCAATGCCCGCTACCTCCCCCACTTTTTCTTCGGCCACAAGCGCCAAGCTCGCCCTCTACCGCAGCCTACAGGGCCAGCGCGTCTTCATTACCGGTGGCGGAACCGGCATCGGCGCTGCCATGGTCGAAGCCTTTGCCGAACAGGGTGCGCAGGTAGCCTTTGTCGACTTTGCCGAGGCCGAAAGCACGGCGCTGGTACAAAAAATAGTGGCCGCTGGCCACCTCACACCCTGGTTCTGCCATTGCGATGTGCGCGACGTAGCGGCACTGCAAAAGGCGGTGGCCGATGCCACTGCCGCGCTGGGTGACTTCTCCACGCTGATCAACAACGTGGCACGCGATGACCGCCACACGCTGGAATCGGTGACGCCCGAATACTGGGAGGACCGCATGGCGGTCAACCAACGCCCGGCCTTTTTTGCCATCCAGGCCATCGTCCCTGGCATGAAACGCCTGGGGGGCGGCTCCATCATCAACTTTGGATCCACCGGGTGGCAGACCAAAGGCAGCGCCTACCCCTGTTATGCGATTGCCAAATCCGCGGTGAACGGCCTGACACGCGGCCTCGCCGGCAGCCTGGGGCAGGACCGTATCCGCGTCAACACCATCTCGCCCGGCTGGGTGATGACGGAGCGCCAAATCGCGATGTGGCTTAACGAAGAGGGCGAGAAAGAAATCCAACGCAACCAGTGCCTGCCCGACAAACTCACGCCCTCGGATGTGGCGCGCATGGCCTTGTTCCTGGCCTCCGATGACGGTGCCATGTGCACGGCGCAAGAGTTCAAAGTCGACGCAGGCTGGAACTAATTGGGTTATCAGTCTGGCGCCGTGAGCGTGGCCAAACCGTAGACGCTTTGTGCCGTCGTGCGGATGGCGCGCAGCATGACTTCGGCCGCGGGCGAAAGCAACCGGTCACGCCGGGTGATGATGCCAAATGCCTCCATCTGGCAGGGCAAATCGATCGGCAAAATGGACATCAACCCATGCTCCGCGTAGTAGCGTGCCACGTCGGTGGCCAGCACGCTGAGCATGTCGCTTTTTTGCAGCATCTTGCTGGTAAAAAGCAGGGCCCCGGTCTCTATCAAATTGACGGGGGCACGCAAACCCACTTCCTGGAACATCAGCTCAAAGCGGTGGCGCAACACACTGCCCGCGGGCGGCACGATCCAGCCCGCATCGGCCAGATCGGGCAGACTTAGGTTCTTGGCCTGGAGCAGCGGATGGTCGGGTCGCCCCACCAGGCTGATGGGCTCATCCGTCAACACCTCGTAGCGCAAATCGCTCTTGTCGTGCTGGGCAAACAAGCGCGCCACCAGAATGTCCAGCTTGTTTTGGTTGAGCTTCTCGATCAATACATCGCTGGTTTCAATCTGCAAGGACACGCGCAAGTCGGGGTGGTTGTCCTTCACCATTTGCACCGCTTCCGGCAGCAGCATCAGCGCAGGCGACGTAATGGCACCAATGCTGACCTGACCGAACTGCCCCGCCTTGGCGGCCTGCAGTTCGTCGTGGGCTTGGTTGAGCGACGCCAGTGCCACACGCGCGTGGCGGATCATGGTCTCGCCATACCAGGTAGGTCGCATGCCACGTGGCAGGCGATCAAACAACGACACCTCCAGCACATCTTCCAGGTCCTTGAGCAACTTGCTGGCCGCCGGCTGGCTCATGCTGAGCACCTGCGCTGCGCGGTGAATATTGCCCTCCTCGGACAAGGCCACCAACAACAGCAGTTGTCGGGTCTTCAGCCGGGCCCGGATAAACCAGTGGTTGTAGTTCGTCATAGTTATAAGGGTATTTACCAATCCGCGTTTTGCTATCTAAATTGCCTTAATCTCAATTGGAAGATTATCAATGGAGTCCATATCATCCAGCATCTTTGCGCACTGGCCAAAGAGTTTTCCAACCCCTTCAGGAGACAAACAATGAACGCACGCAGATACACACTCAAGGCGCTGGCTGCCGGTCTGGCACTTGGTTTTTCGCTGGTTGCCCCCATGGCGCAAGCGCAAGACAAGGGCACCGTTGGCGTGGCCATGCCCACCAAGACCTCCACCCGCTGGGTCAGCGACGGCAACAGCATGGTCGCCGCTCTGGCCGCCAAAGGCTACAAGGCGGACCTGCAATACGCGGACGACGACATCCCGAACCAGTTGGCACAAATCGAGAACATGATCACCAAGGGTGTGAAGGTTTTGGTGATTGCGTCTATTGACGGCAGCACCCTGTCCAATGTCCTGCAAAAAGCGGCTGACAAGGGCATCAAAGTGGTGGCCTATGACCGCCTGATCGTGGGCAGCAAGAACGTGGACTACTACACCACATTTGACAACTTCCAGGTCGGCGTACTGCAAGCCCAGTCGCTGGAAAAAGCCTTGGGTCTGAAAGAAGGCAAGGGCCCGTTCAATATCGAACTCTTCGGTGGTTCGGCTGACGACAACAACGCTTTCTTCTTCTACGACGGTGCCATGTCGGTGCTGCAGCCCTACATCGACAAGGGCAAGCTGGTCGTGCAGAGCAAGCAAATTGGCATGAACAAGGTTTCTACCCTGCGTTGGGACGGTGCTGTGGCCCAGGCCCGCATGGACAATTTGCTCAGCGCCTACTACGGCACCAAGCACGTGAACGCGGTACTGTCTCCCTATGACGGCCTAAGCATTGGCATTTTGTCTTCGCTCAAGGGCGTGGGTTACGGCTCCGCCAGTCAGCCTTACCCTTTTGTCAGTGGTCAAGATGCAGAAGTGCCTTCCGTGAAGTCCATCATCCGCAAGGAACAGTACTCCACCATCTTCAAAGACACACGTGAACTGGCCAAGGTCACTGCCAATCTGGTGGATGCGGTGCTGAGTGGCAAGACGCCCGAAATCAACGACACCAAGACCTACAACAACAAGGTCAAGGTGGTGCCTTCCTACTTGCTCAAGCCTGTGCCCGTGGATATCTCCAACTACAAGGCGGTCCTGATTGGCAGCGGCTACATCAAAGAAGAACAGCTGAAGTAAATCGGCTTTAGGGCTACAGTGAAAGGCCCTGTGCGCAAAAGCACAGGGCCTTTTTCATTCAATAAGAAGAGGCAGGCAAAGCACTATGGCAGAACCCATTCTTGAAATGCGTGGCATCAAAAAATCGTTTCACGGTGTGCGCGCACTAAGCGACGTCAACCTGACGGTGCAGCCCGGCGAAATCCACGCCATCGTGGGCGAAAACGGCGCGGGCAAATCGACCCTGATGAAAGTACTGTCTGGCGTTTATCCGCACGGCGACTTTGAAGGGCAGATTCAATTTCTCGGCCAGGACTGCCATTTCAAAGGCATTGCCGACAGCGAGCACAAAGGCATCATCATCATTCACCAGGAGCTGGCGTTGGTGCCTCTGCTCTCTATCTCCGAGAATATTTTTCTCGGCAACGAACAAGCCACGGCGGGCGTGATTGACTGGACCACCTCGTTTGTAAAAACCCAGGCGCTGCTGAAAAAAGTAGGTTTGAAGGAATCTCCCAACGCGTTGATCACCAACTTGGGTGTGGGCAAGCAGCAGTTGATTGAAATTGCCAAGGCACTGTCCAAAGAAGTCAAACTTTTGATTCTTGACGAGCCCACTGCCAGTCTGAACGAGACCGACAGCGATGCGCTTTTGGAGCTGTTGCTAGACCTCAAACGCCAAGGCATTACCTGCATCCTGATCTCGCACAAGCTCAACGAAATATCCAAGGTGGCCGACAGCATTACCGTGCTGCGCGACGGTGCTACCGTGGCATCGCTGGACTGTCGGGAAGGCAAGATCAGTGAAGACACCGTGATCCGCCACATGGTGGGACGCGAGATGGCCGACCGTTACCCCAAACGCACACCGAACATCGGTAACAAAGTATTTGAAGTCAAAAACTGGAAGGTGCACCACGAGGTCCACCCCGAGCGCGTGGTCATCAAAGGTGTGGACCTGCATGTGAACCGGGGCGAAATTGTCGGCATCGCCGGGTTGATGGGCGCAGGCCGCACCGAGCTGGCCATGAGCATCTTTGGCAAAACCTATGGTCGCGACATCAGTGGCGAAGTGTTTTTGCATGGCAAGCAAGTAGATACCGGCACCGTGCAAAAAGCCATTAACAACCGCATTGCCTATGTCACCGAAGACCGCAAGGGCTACGGCCTGGTACTGGATGAAACCATCGCCTGGAACACCACACTGGCGAACCTGAAAGCAGTTTCTAAAAACAACGTGATCGACGAGGGCCGCGAGTTCAAGGTGGCTGAAGAGTACCGCCGCAAACTGAACATTCGCAGCCCTGATGTGTTTGCCAGAACGGTCAACCTGTCGGGTGGCAACCAGCAAAAAGTTGTCTTGAGCAAATGGCTGTTTTCCGACCCCGAGGTGCTGATATTGGATGAGCCGACACGCGGCATTGACGTCGGTGCCAAGTACGAGATTTACACCATCATTGCGCAGCTGGCCGCCGAGGGCAAATGCGTGCTGATGATCTCATCCGAAATGCCCGAACTCTTGGGCATGTGCGACCGTATCTGCGTTCTCAACGAAGGCAAGTTTGTTGCCGAATTCACCGCCGCCGAGGCGACCCAAGAAAAAATCATGCGATCTATCGTGACATCAGGAGAAAACTGAAATGGCAACCCAAACCCCAGAAACCCAAGCAGCACAAGCCCAAAGCGGTCTGAGCTTTTTGAAAAACCATCTGCGCGAATACGGGCTGTTGCTGTCCCTATTGGTCATCATGGTCTTCTTTCAGATACAGACCAACGGCACGCTGTTTCAGCCACTCAATTTGACCAACCTGATCCTGCAAAACAGCTACATCATTGTGATGGCGCTGGGCATGCTACTGGTGATCGTGGCCGGTCATATCGATTTATCGGTGGGCTCGGTCAGCGGCTTTGTCGGCGCTTGCGCTGCGGTGCTAATGGTCAACCATGGCATGCACTTTGTGCCGGCCACCATCCTCTGTCTCGTGCTGGGTGGTGTGATTGGTGCAGCCCAAGGTTACTGGGTGGCGTTTTACAAAATTCCCTCCTTCATCGTGACACTGGCTGGCATGCTGGTGTTCAAGGGTCTGGCGCTGGCGGTGCTGGAAGGTTCGTCCGTGGGCCCCTTCCCGGAGGAGTTTCAGTTACTCAGCACCGGGTTTATTCCAGACCCGCTGCATGGTGAAACCTTGCGTATTACGTCGCTGGTAGCCGGCATTCTGATGGCGCTGGTGCTGCTGGTGAGCAAAGTGCGGGGTCGCGCCGAGCGCGTCAAACACGGCATGGAAAGCGAACCAGCGATTTTGTTCATGGCGAAGAACCTGGTGTTCGCCAGCATGATTGCCGCCTTCAGCTACATGCTGGCGTCCTACAAGGGCCTGCCCAACGTGCTGATCGTCATGTTGCTGTTGATGCTGGTGTATGACTTTGTCACCTCGCGCACCACCGTGGGTCGGCGCATTTACGCCTTGGGTGGCAACGAAAAAGCGGCGCGTCTCTCCGGCATCAAAACCGAACGCCTGACCTTTTACACCTTCATCAACATGGGCATGCTGTCGGCCCTGGCGGGGTTGATTTTTGCGGCACGCTTGAACACCGCCACACCCAAGGCCGGACTGGGCTTTGAGCTGGACGTGATTGCCGCCTGCTTCATTGGTGGCGCGTCCGCCTCGGGTGGTGTCGGCAAGGTGCTTGGTGCCGTGATTGGTGCCTTCATCATGGGCGTGATGAACAACGGCATGTCCATCATGGGCATCGGCATTGACTGGCAGCAGGTCATCAAAGGTCTGGTGCTGTTGGCCGCGGTGTGTGTTGATGTTTACAACAAGAAAAAATAGAGGGGATTTGTGATGACTTCAACAACCACGGCACGCTACCAAGGGGTGTTCCCGGTGGTGCCCACCACCT
>JBEEJM010000058.1:0-4119 GCA_041169205.1 Pseudomonadota bacterium
GATGTGGGGTTGGAGCCAATGACAAAAATCAGCTCCGAGTGCTCCACGTCATTGACCTGGTTACTCACCGCACCAGAACCCACCCCCTCGAGCAAAGCCGCCACACTGGAGGCATGGCACAGGCGCGTGCAGTGGTCTACATTGTTGCTGCCAAAACCGGTGCGCACCAGTTTTTGGAACAGGTAGGCCTCTTCGTTGCTGCCTTTGGCACTGCCAAACCCAGCGAGCGATTTTTTGCCATGCGTGTCACGCAGGTTTTTCAAGGTGCCTGCGGACAAAGCCAAGGCCTCTTCCCACGTGGCTTCGCGGAACACGGCAGACCAATCCGCGCTGTCGCGGTTGAGTTGGCCCAACAGTGCAGGATCTTTGGAAACACCGGCTTTGCGAATCAGCGGCACCGTCAAGCGCTGCGGGCTGTGGGCATAGTCAAAACCAAAGCGGCCTTTGACACACAGACGGTTGTGGTTGGCCGGGCCATCGCGCCCATCCACACTCACGATGACGTTGTCTTTGACGTTGTACGTGACCAGGCAACCGACACCGCAGAAGGGGCAAACCGAGTCCACTTTTTTGTCGACAATTTGCGAGCCGATTTGCGTTTTTGGCATGAGCGCGCCCGTAGGACACGCCTGTACACACTCACCGCAGGCCACACAGGTGCTGTCACCCATGGGGTCATTCAGGTCGAACACGATCTCGCTGTGGCTACCGCGCATGGCATAGCCGATGACGTCGTTCACCTGCTCTTCGCGGCACGCACGCACACAGCGGTTGCACTGAATGCAGGCATCCAGGTTCACCGCCATCGCCGGGTGCGACATATCGGCCTTGGGTTGTTCGCGGCGCAGCGCTTTGAGCTCGGGACGCACTTGCACCTGCATGCGCGCAGCCCAGTCACTTAACTCTCCATGCTGCTGTGACTCGTCTTTTTCATTCCATTTGTAGCCGGTGTCCGGCATGTCAGAGAGCAACATCTCCAGCACCATCTTCTGGCTCTTAACAGCGCGCTCGCTGACTGCCTGGACTTCCATGCCTTCTGTGGCGCTGCGGCAGCAGCTGGGGGCCAGCGTGCGCTCACCCTTGATCTCGACCACGCACGCACGGCAGTTGCCGTCGGCACGCAAACCGTCTTTGTAGCAAAGGTGAGGAATGCAAGTACCAGCGCGTTCGGCGGCCTTCAGGATGGATTCACCCTCGTACGCTTCCACCGCTTTTCCATCGAGAAAAAAGCGAATGACTTGAGGCGTCACTTCGATAAGTTTGGTAGGTGCGTTCATGTCAAGCCACCTCGTGTGCAAAGTATTTTTGAACGCTGCGCACCGGGTTAGGCGCTGCCTGCCCCAGCCCGCAAATCGATGCGTCTGTCATGACCACGTTCAGGTCTTCCAGCGTGTCGTTGTCCCACACCCGGGCTTCCATCAGCTTCGCTGCTTTGACGGTGCCGACCCGGCAGGGTGTGCATTGACCACAACTCTCGTGGGCAAAGAAACGCATCATGTTCAGCGCCGCATCGCGCGCGCTGTCGTGCTGGCTGAGCACAATAACTGCTGCTGAGCCGATAAATCCGCCATATGGCTGCAGGGTGTCAAAGTCTAGCGGCACGTGGGCCAAGTTGGCCGGGAAAATACCGCCCGACGCGCCACCGGGCAGGTAGGCATACAGCGTGTGGCCATCCAGCATGCCACCGCAATATTCGTCAACCAGCTCGGTCAGGCTGATGCCAGCAGGGGCCAGTTTCACACCGGGGTGCTTGACGCGTCCGCTGACGCTAAAGCTGCGCAGCCCTTTGCGACCATTGCGACCAAAGCCGCTAAACCAGGTTGGGCCTTTCTCCACAATGTCGCGCACCCAGTACAGGGTCTCAAAGTTGTGCTCTAGGGTGGGTCTGCCAAACAGGCCCACTTGGGCGATATACGGAGGGCGCATGCGGGGTTCGCCGCGCTTGCCCTCGATACTCTCAATCATGGCAGACTCTTCGCCGCAAATGTAGGCCCCTGCACCACGGCGCAACTCGATGTGCGGCAAGGGGCACGGAGGGTTGGCTTGCAGCTTGGCCAGCTCGGTTTCCAAAATGGCACGGCAGCCGTGGTATTCGTCACGCAGATAGATGTAGCAGGCATCAATGCCCACCACTTGGGCCGCAATTAGCAGGCCCTCCAGAAAACGGTGCGGGTCGCGCTCCAGATACGTGCGGTCTTTAAACGTGCCGGGCTCGCCTTCGTCAATGTTGACCGCCATCAACTTCGGGCTGGGCTGATCGCGCACGATGCGCCACTTGCGCCCTGCCGGAAATCCGGCACCGCCCAGGCCGCGCAAGCCCGAGTCTTCCATGGCTTGGACGATGCTCTCTGCGTCCTGCGTGCCTTGTGCCAAAGCGGCAGCCAAGGCATAGCCACCCAGCGCACGGTACGTGTCATAACCGGTATAGCCCGGGGCCGCTTCAACCGCATGGAGCTGCGGCGAAACACTGCGCTCAGCATACTCCGACGCTACAAAAACAGTAGCTGCTTGCGCAACTGGGTGGCGGGCTGCAGCCGAATTAACCAATGAAACGACCGCTTCAACCGTGGCCAAGGGCACGGGGTTTTGGTGAACTACCGCCACCGGTGCCTGTTCGCACCTTCCAAGGCACGGGGCAGGAATGACACGCACATCCTGGTTACCCAACAACTGGGGCAACCGGGACAATAAATCTTGCGCACCGGCGAGCGCACAACTCAAACCATCGCACACACGCACCGTCAGCCCAGGGGCCCTGTCATCGCCACGCACCACCTCAAAGTGGTGGTAGAACGTGGCAACTTCAAACACCTCGGCCATGGGGATATTCATCTCCTTGGCCAGGGCCACCAAATGGCGGTCATGCAGGCAACGGTAAGCGTCGTTGAGCTTGTGCAGGTGCTCAATCAACAGGTCGCGCCGGTGACCGCCTTCTGGAGAAGGCCCCACCAAGGCGCGCACTTCTTCGAGTGACACGTCGTCCGCCTGACGACCCTTCAATTTGCTTTTGCGACGAATGCGCTCGCGCATATCGTCCAAGGTGGCCAGGGCCACAGGCTGGGTGTCGTTCAGTTGCATGGTCACTCGTCAAAGTCTGTGTTGATAGTCTTGGTAGCCCGCTACTCAGGCAAAGAACTTCGCCACACTCAGCAGCGTGCGGTATACACCCCACGCCAAAGGAATGCCCACTGCCGCCCAAGCCATGGCAACCACTGCAGGGCTGATCGTGTCCGAACCACCCCCTTCACTGCGCACCAGCTCGGAGGCGCTGGCCTTTTCATGGGCCAGGCGTTTTTCTACGGCGAGTTCTGCATCGGTCATAAACCACTTGTTGTCCAGCGGCCGCACCAACAGGTTGCAAATCAAGCCCACCACCAGCATGCCCACCAGGATGTACATGGTCTGGTTATAGACCTGCTCACGCGGAATGCCAAGGCCGAGCTGGTATTCCCGCATGTAGTTCACCACCACGGGGCCCAACACGCCCGCTGTGGCCCAAGCGGTCAACAAGCGGCCATGGATAGCGCCCACCATTTGCGTTCCAAAGATGTCGGCCAAGTACGCTGGCACCGTGGCAAAGCCGCCGCCATACATGCTCAAAATAATGCAGAAGGCGCTCACAAACAGCACGATGCTGCCCGCTGCGGCACTGCCTGGCACGCTGAAATACATCACGCCACCCAACACGAAGAACACCACGTAGGTCACCTTGCGGCCCAGCTTGTCGGACAGGCTGGCCCAGAAGAAGCGGCCACCAATGTTGAACAGGCTCAGCAACGCGGTAAAGCCCGCAGCGACAGTGGCAATAGCGGCCAGCTGGGTTTTGTCCAACTCACCAAACTTTTGCGCCACACCAATCAGGCGGCCACCAAACACTTCTTGCAACATGGGGGAGGCCATGCCGATCACGCCAATACCGGCGCTCACGTTCATGCACAGCACCATCCAGATCAACCAGAACTGGGGAATGCCCCAGACCTTGCTCACGTGCACGTGCTTCTGCGTGATCATGGCGTTGTTCACTTGCGCAGGTGGGGGCGTCCAGCCGGCAGGCTTCCAGCCGGTTTCTGGCACGCGGTAGCCAAAGGCACCGGCCATCATGAAGACAAAGTAAATCAG
>JBEEJM010000059.1:0-13172 GCA_041169205.1 Pseudomonadota bacterium
TCTTGGGGTTTGGCCCCTTGCGCACCACCTGCGCCGCCATCAGCCCCGGGCGCAGCACCACCTGCCGCAGCCGCGTCTGCCGCCTGTTTGGCCTGCATGTCGGCGTACATTTTTTCACCGAGTTTTTGTGCGGCCAGGCCCAGTGCGGCTTCGGTTTTTTCGATCTCGGCTTTGTCGTCGGTTTTGAGCGCGGCTTCAACGTCTTTCAACGCGGCTTCGATTTTTTCTTTCTCTGCTGCCTCGAGTTTGTCGCCGTATTCGGTCATCGACTTCTTGGTGCTGTGCACCATGGCCTCGGCCTGGTTGCGGGCCTGCACGAGTTCGATTTTCTTCTTGTCGTCGGCGGCGTTCAACTCGGCATCTTTCACCATCTGCTGAATCTCGGCCTCGCTCAAGCCGGAGTTGGCCTTGATGGTGATTTTGTTTTCTTTGCCGGTGCCTTTGTCTTTGGCGCCCACGTGCAAGATGCCGTTGGCGTCGATGTCAAATGACACTTCAATTTGCGGTGTGCCACGGGCTGCTGGTGGAATGCCTTCGAGGTTGAATTCACCCAGCATTTTGTTCACAGCGGCAATTTCACGCTCGCCCTGGAACACCTTGATGGTCACGGCGGGCTGGTTGTCGTCAGCGGTGGAGAAGGTCTGCGCAAACTTGGTTGGAATGGTGGTGTTTTTGGTGATCATTTTGGTCATCACGCCGCCCAGGGTTTCAATACCCAAGGACAGGGGTGTCACGTCCAACAACAACACGTCTTTGCGGTCACCCGACAGCACTTGGCCCTGGATGGCCGCGCCCACGGCCACGGCTTCGTCGGGGTTCACGTCTTTGCGTGGCTCTTTGCCAAACAGTTCTTTGACCTTCTCTTGCACCTTGGGCATACGGGTCATACCGCCGACCAAGATCACGTCATGGATGTCGGCCACATTGACGCCAGCGTCTTTGATTGCGGTGCGGCAAGGTGCAATCGTGCGCTCAATCAACTCTTCCACCAACGACTCCAGCTTGGCGCGGGTCAGCTTAATGTTCAAGTGCTTTGGACCGGATGCGTCAGCCGTCACGTAAGGCAGGTTGATGTCGGTTTGTGAACTGCTGGAGAGTTCAATCTTGGCTTTTTCAGCGGCTTCTTTCAGACGTTGCAGTGCCAACACGTCTTTGGACAGGTCAACGCCCTGGTCTTTCTTGAACTCGGTGATGATGAAGTCAATGATCTTTTGATCAAAGTCTTCGCCGCCCAGGAAGGTGTCACCGTTGGTGGACAGTACTTCAAATTGCTTCTCGCCATCGACGTCGGCGATCTCGATGATGGACACGTCAAAGGTACCGCCACCCAGGTCATACACCGCAATCTTGCGGTCGCCTTTTTCGTTCTTATCCAGACCGAATGCCAATGCTGCGGCAGTGGGTTCGTTGATGATGCGTTTGACGTCCAAGCCCGCAATACGGCCAGCATCTTTGGTGGCTTGGCGTTGTGCGTCATTGAAGTACGCCGGCACCGTAATGACGGCTTCGGTGACTTCTTCGCCGAGGTAGTCTTCGGCGGTTTTCTTCATCTTGCGAAGGATGTCGGCGCTGACCTGCTGAGGGGCCATGCGATTGCCGCGCACTTCAACCCATGCGTCGCCATTGTCGGCGGCCGCAATTTTGTAGGGCATGAGATCGATGTCCTTTTGGACTTCTTTCTCAGAGAATTTGCGGCCGATCAGGCGCTTGACCGCGTAGAGCGTGTTTCTGGGGTTGGTGACGGATTGGCGCTTGGCCGATGCGCCGACCAACACTTCGCCGTCTTCCTGGTAGGCAATAATGGACGGCGTGGTGCGCGCGCCTTCTGCGTTTTCAATAACCTTGGCAGTGTTGCCTTCCATGATGGCCACGCAGCTGTTGGTGGTGCCTAGGTCAATACCGATGATTCTTCCCATGATTTACTCCTAATACTTCAAAAAACTTGGATGTGGATAACGTGTGGGTCAGCAGGGCTATTTCAAGAGCCCGTAGATGACAAACGTCTATTTGGGGGCGGAAACCGTGACCAATGCGGGCCGCATGACGCGTTCGGCAATGGAATAGCCCTTTTGCAGCACGCTGACCACCGTATTGGCTTCCAGTTCCGAGGGCACCACACTGATGGCTTGGTGCTGGTGCGGATCAAACTTGGTACCCGCAGCCGGGTTGATGGCGATCACCTTGTTGCGTTCCAGGGCGGCTAGCAGCTGGCGCAGCGTGGCCTGGGCGCCTTCGCGAATCTGGTCGACGGTTGCGTCCTTGATGATCAGGCCGGCCTCCAGACTATCAGCAACGGGTAGCAAGCTCTCGGCAAACGCTTCCACCGCAAATTTACGTGCCTTGGAGATTTCGTCGTCTGCCCGGCGGCGCGCGTTTTCCGACTCCGCCTTGGCACGCAGGTACTGGTCCGCCAATTCGGCGCTCTTGGCTTGCAGGGTGGCCAATTCGGCTTGAACACGGGGCAGGGCATCGGCTTCGTGGGAGGCCATGGCCGCTACCATGTCTTCGGTGCTCTGGAAGCTGGCAGCGCCAGCGGGTGTTTGGGAGGTGGTTTGGTTGTCAGACATTCGGATAGACCCGCAGTTTCAATGGTTGGCCAACACGTTGGGTTGCCAACACGAAATTCAAGTCCCCCAAGCACTCCGCTTGGCATGGGGACTTGATTGGAGGCAATTAGCCCGCTACGCCCAGCAACTCGACGTCAAATTTCAAGGTGGCATTGGCGGGGATGACGCCGCCAGCGCCACGTGCACCGTAGCCCAATTCGGCGGGAATGATCAACGTGCGTGCGCCGCCAACTTTCATACCTGCTACGCCTTCGTCCCAACCACGAATCACCATACCAGCGCCGAGACTGAACACAAACGGGTCATTGCGGTCTTTGCTGGAGTCAAATTTGGCACCCTGGACACCGTTGTTGTACAGCCAGCCGGTGTAATGCACGGTTACGCTTTGTCCTTTGGTAGCGACTGGGCCTGTGCCTTCAACCGAATCAATGTATTGCAGGCCTGTGACGGTGGTTTGCATGGGATGTCCTTTTGCTATGAATGTTGTAGCGGATTGCGCCCGTCCAACGAGGGGCTATGCCGCAAAACCCTCAATTATGCCGCAGGCAAAAAAAAGACAGGCTATGCCTGTCTCGTGTTGTCGGAGAGGGTGAGCCTCTCGAGCAAAGTTATTTTGATTTTTTGGCTTGGCCGGTGGCCCATTTGCTGGCAAAGGCCTGCAAGTCACCTAAGCGCTTGAGCAAATCGGAGCCTGAGGCGGTGACGCAATAGCCGTCGCTGCCGTGGGTCAGAAGCCCGGCTTCGCGCAGCTCTTTAATGCGCGTATTCAGGGTGTTAGGCGTAATGCCTCCCACGCTGTCTTGCAGCAAACGAAATGTTTGTGCGTGTCCATCACGCAGCGCCCACAGTACCCGCATGGCGTAACGGGACTCCAGCAAACCCAGCAATTGGCCAATGGCGGCTGTTTCTTTAGAACTCATTAACTTACCTCTCCTCGATTCGGAATCGGCCGGACGGGCTGGCGGCACGATCAATGGACGGGAACTATATCGCAGTTTTCAGTATGCTACAAGTTTCATAGCTTACGCAAGATTGACAACCCCTGGGGGTGTCGCCGAGGTGCTCTAAAAAGACAGGGAATGCAGGCCGCTTGCCAGCGCGTCTTCGCGGTGCTAAGGTTGTCAGCGCAGTGACCGTCATGGCATGTTCTGGAGGGTTGTATGGAGTTTAATTTTGAGCAAGTGCACAATTATTACGAGCGTCTTGTATTGGAAGACGTGGCCCGGCGTTCGCAGAATTACCCCAGTTTCACCAGCGATATGCTGGGCGATGTGGCGTGCGTTGCGCTGAACCGTTTGCCAGCACGCTACGTGCGCCATGACGTCGACATGATGTTTTATATGACAGAGCATGAGCGGCACGCCATTGATCTGTCGCTCGAAGAGTCTTTGCAATTTGCCTTCCGCTTTGTTGGGGAGCGCGCTAGCAAAACACGGAGCTAAATCGTTTGCATAAAAAAGGCCCTGGCCTGCGTGAGCAGGCCAGGGCCTTTTTGTATTGGCGGTTTACAGCGTGTCGGTGAAACTGCGCAGTTTGTCTGAACGGCTGGGGTGCTTTAGCTTGCGCAGCGCCTTGGCCTCAATCTGACGAATGCGCTCGCGCGTGACGTCAAACTGTTTACCCACTTCTTCTAGCGTGTGGTCGGAGGTCATTTCGATACCGAAGCGCATGCGCAGCACCTTGGCTTCGCGTGGTGTGAGGCTGTCCAGGATGTCCTTGACCACATCGCGCAGACCGGCTTGCATTGCGGCTTCCATGGGCGCGGTGTTGGCCGCGTCTTCGATGAAGTCGCCTAGATGGCTGTCGTCATCGTCACCGATGGGCGTTTCCATGGAGATCGGCTCTTTGGCGATCTTCATGATCTTGCGGATCTTGTCTTCCGGAATTTCCATCTTTTCGGCCAAGACCGACGCGTCGGGCTCAAAACCAAACTCCTGCAGGTGCTGGCGGCTGATGCGATTCATCTTGTTGATGGTTTCGATCATGTGCACCGGAATACGGATGGTGCGCGCCTGGTCTGCGATAGAGCGGGTAATGGCCTGACGGATCCACCAAGTGGCGTAGGTGGAGAACTTGTAGCCCCGGCGGTATTCGAACTTGTCCACGGCCTTCATCAAGCCAATGTTGCCTTCCTGGATCAAGTCCAGGAACTGCAGGCCACGGTTGGTGTATTTTTTGGCAATCGAGATGACCAGACGCAAGTTGGCCTCGATCATTTCTTTCTTGGCCGCACGTGAAGAAAACTCCCCCGAGTTCATGCGTTTGTTGATGTCTTTCAACTGGTCCAGGGGCACCACCACGCGGGATTGCAGATCGGTCAACTTTTGTTGCAGGTCTTGCACGGGCGGAATATTGCGGCCCATGACGGCGGCCCAAGGCTTGCCAGAAGCCGCCTGTTTTTCAATCCATTTCAGGTTCAGCAGCTGCGAGGCAACTTTGTTGCCATTCTTGTCGCGACCACTGAAATCGGCGATGAAGTTTTCTTGTGGGTAACCGCATTTGTCTACGATGATGCGACGCAGTTCACGTTCTTTTTTGCGCACGTCGTCCACTTGGGCTCGTACCATGTCGCACAGCTTTTCAATGGCCTTGGCGGTAAAGCGGATGGTCATCAGCTCTTCGCTCAGGGCTTTTTGGGCCTTCACATAGCTGGGTGTGCCATAGCCTTCTTTGTCGTAGATTTTGTGAACCTTCTCGAACAGTTCACGCATCTTGTCAAAGCGCTCCAGTGCCTGCTTCTTGAGTTCTTCGAGCTTCTTGGTCAGCGCTTTGGAGCCGCCTTTGCCGTCGTCGTCATCGGCTTCGTCAAACTCGTCGAAGTCTTCTTCGGCCACGTAATCGTCGGCTTCATTGGGGTTGGAAAAGCCGTCCACGATGGTGGTGATAACGACCTTGCCTTCACGAATTTCTTCGCCCAGGCGCAGAATTTCGGCAATGGTGGCGGGGGATGCGCTGATCGCCTCCATCATGGCCATCAAACCGCCTTCGATGCGCTTGGCAATCTCGATTTCGCCTTCGCGGGTCAGCAGCTCAACCGTACCCATTTCACGCATGTACATACGCACGGGGTCGGTGGTGCGGCCAAACTCGCTGTCCACGGTGGACAGAGCTGCTTCAGCCTCTTCTTCGGCTTCTTCGACGGTGGCTGCGGTAGATACATTGTTGTTGAGCAACAGCGTTTCGGCGTCGGGGGTCTGCTCGTATACGGCCACGCCCATGTCGTTCAACATGGAGATCACCACTTCCAGCGTCTCGGCATCGACCAGTTTGTCGGGTAAGTGGTCGGAGATTTCGCCGTGGGTCAGGTAACCGCGGGTCTTGCCCAAGGTGATCAAGGCTTTCAGGCGCGCGCGGCGCTTGGCCATGTCTTCTTCGGACAGGACGGTTTCGTCCAGACCAAATTCTTTCATCAGGGCGCGTTCTTTGGCCTTGCTGATCTTCATGCGAAGAGGTTTGACCTTTTCGCCGGGTGTGGTGCTTACCGCTTCAGGTTCACCGACCAGATCGGCTTCGATGTCCGACATGTCCATGTCGTCACCGGACGCCTCAGAACTGCCCTTGGGTTTGGGTCCACGCTTGGCACCTTTCTTGGCGGGCACACTGGACTCTGCTGCTTTTGCAGGGCGGCCAGGTTTCTTTTTCGCAGGAGTGTCTGCGGCCAGAAGTGCGTCTGCAGCTTCCTTCAACAGGGTGGCTTTGGACTTCACGGCAGGGGCTTTGGATGCGGGCACGGCAGGGGCTTTCTTGGACTTGGTGGCAGGCTGAACAGGCTTGGCTGGTTTTTGAGCGGGCATGCGAGAAACCTCAGAGTCAAAAAAACGAACGGACAGAACAGACGCCACTCACGGCTCGTATTTACGGGCGCAATTGGCAGGGCAGGAAATCAAAATTTCCAAAGGCAAGATGTGGGGGCGATCATTTGGAATGCAGTCCTTGCGGTGAGGCGGCCGGATGTGAACTGTGTCAACGTTTGGCCTGGCCCGGAGGTGCTGCTGTCGCTCTTGCCGAATCAGCCTTGGATTATACCGTCGATTTGAATTTTTTCCAGTTGAAGCATGAGTTGCACCCTGCGCGCGCGCAACTCCTGGTAGCGCTGTAGGGCGCTGGGGTCGGCCTTGGAGGCTTCAATAGCCTCGGTTTCCTGTTGTTTGATGCGTTCCACCAGCATGCGATTGAGCAAATCGCGCAGCTCGGGCTCCGACTCGGCCAGTGGCTCGGTGGGGATGGTCGGGCCGGACATGAGTTTGACGGCCAGGTCTTCGCAGGCCAACCCGGTCATGCTTTCGCGCAGCGCCTCCCAGGGCAGTACGCCGTGGTCATGCAATTGCCCTTCCAGCCAAACAAAAAGATCGCTATGGGGCGTTGACAGTTCGCACAACAGGGCGTGGTCTTCGCTGGTGAGGGTTTCCCACAGGGCGGTGTGCCCTAGCAGTATGCGTGCAGCGTGGTCCGCACGGCTGGCGGGCTGCGCACGCCCGGCTGGGCGGTAGGCGGCTTGCCGTGGCACGAAGGGTGCGCCGCTTTTACGCCAGGGCGCGTCTTTTGCACTTTTGCTGGCTTTGCTTTGGGGCGTGCTGGGAATCCATAGTTCGGTCAATTCGCGGGTGGTGAGTTGCACCAGTTCGGCAATTTCGGCCAGTAACTGCAATTTGAGTGCGCCTTCGGGCATCAGCGTCCACAGCGGTTTGGCGTTGCTGGACAGGTGGGCGCGGCCTTCTGCTGCATTGAGGTCGCAGCCTTCGCGGGCGGACTCGATCAAAAAACGGCTGAGCGGCGTGGCTTCCGATACATAGCGTGCAAAAGCTTCTTTGCCATTGGCGCGAATAAAGCTGTCGGGGTCGTGCTCGGTTGGCAGGAATAAAAACTTGATACTGCGCACGTCACTGGCAAAGGGCAGGGCGGCGTCCAGCGCTTTGCGCGCAGCCCGCCGGCCCGCGCCATCGCCATCAAAGCTGAACACCACCGCATCGGTGAACCGAAATAGTTTTTGCACATGGTCGTTGGTGCAAGCCGTGCCCAGTGTGGCGACCGCATTCGGAAAGCCCAGCTGCGCCAGCGCCACGACGTCCATATAGCCTTCAGTGACCAGGGCATAGCCGTGGTCACGCAGGGCATTGCGCGCTTCAAATAAGCCGTAGAGTTCGCGCCCCTTGCTGAAGACCGGGGTTTCGGGTGAATTCAGGTATTTGGGCTTTTCGTCGCCCAGCACGCGTCCGCCAAAGCCGATGCACTCGCCTTTGATATTGCGAATCGGAAACATGACCCGGTCGCGAAAGCGGTCGTAGCGTTTTTCTTCTTCGCCGTTTTCGGCTTCGTGCAGGATGACCAAGCCACTTTCTACCAGCAACGGGTCGTCGTACTCGGGGAATATGCTGGCCAAGCTGCGCCAGCCTTCAGGCGCATAGCCCAAACCAAACTGTTTGGCGACTTCGCCCGATAAGCCGCGGCCCTTGAAATAGTCAATTGCGCGCGGTGAATCGCGCAACTGGCGGCGGTAGGCCTCCGAGGCTTTTTCCAGCACGCTGGTCAGGGTCGTTTGTTTTTGGCGCTGCTCCTGCGCGCGGGCCCGGTCTTGGGGGCTGCCCTCTTCTTCGGGTACCACCATGCCGTATTGGCCCGCCAAGTCTTTGACCGCTTCAATGAACGTCATGCCCACGTGGTCCATCAGAAAGCTGATGGCATTGCCATTCTTTCCGCAGCCAAAGCAGTGATAAAACTGCTTGGTCGGGCTGACCGAGAACGAAGGTGACTTTTCCCCATGGAAAGGGCATAGCCCCATAAAGTTGGCACCGCCCTTCTTGAGCTGCACATAACGTCCGACGATCTCAACCACGTCAGTGCGCGCGATGAGTTCTTGGATGAACGTTTGGGGGATAGCCATGGGGTGATTGTAGGATTCACCTGCGCAGGTGAAAATACCAACCTTGACAGGAGGCATTGCAGATGATTCGTTTTCTATGGGTGCCCAGCGCATGCAAGGCCCTGCTCACCATTGGTGTGGGGATGGCCGTGGTGTTGCCCACTTGGGCGGCATCGGTCGCTCCGGTGGCGGCTGCAAATGGCATGGTAGTGACTGCCCAGCATTTGGCGACCCAAGTGGGGGTGGATGTCCTCAAGCGCGGTGGCAATGCGGTGGATGCGGCCGTGGCCGTTGGCTATGCGCTGGCCGTGGTGTATCCGGCGGCCGGAAATTTGGGAGGTGGCGGCTTTATGACCTTGCAGCTGGCGGATGGGCGCAAGACCTTTCTTGATTTTCGGGAAAAAGCACCGGCTGCAGCATCTGCGGCGATGTATTTGGACTCCGATGGCAATGTAATCAAGGGCTTGAGCACCACGGGCCATCTTGCCGTCGCTGTCCCCGGCACGGTAGCGGGGATGGAAATGGCGCGCGAAAAATATGGAACCCTGAAACGCGCAGCCCTGATTGCCCCGGCTATCCGATTGGCGGACAAAGGCTTTGTGCTGCAACCGGGCGATGTGGACATGCTGCAAACGGCCACCGAATATTTCAAGAAAGACGCGCCCAGCAGCCGGGTATTTTTGAAAGCCGGGTCCGCTTATTCCTCCGGTGACCTATTGGTTCAAAAAGACCTTGCGACCACATTGCGCGCCGTCAGTCGGCACGGAGCTTCTGGTTTTTACACGGGGCGTGTGGCCAAAGCCGTTGAAGCGTCCAGCAGCGCAGGCCAAGGGCTGATCACGCAGGCCGACCTGCGTCAGTATCGCACCCGTGAGCTGGCACCGGCGGAGTGCGATTACCGGGGATTTCATGTGCTGTCCGCGCCGCCGCCCAGTTCGGGGGGCGTGGTGATCTGCGAAATTTTGAATATTCTGGAAGGCTATCCACTCAAAGAGTGGGGCTTCCATTCTGCGCAGGCGGTGCATGTTCAGATCGAGGCCATGCGTCACGCGTATGTCGACCGCAATAGCTACTTGGGGGACCCCGATTTTGTAGACAACCCCACCGAGCGGCTGCTGAGCAAAGCCTATGCAGAAAAAATACGCAGCGCGATCAACCCTTTGAAAGCCGGCATCTCCAAAGATATCAAGCCGGGCGTAGAGCCGCATGAAGGCTCCAACACCACGCATTATTCGGTGGTGGACCGCTGGGGTAACGCCGTGTCCGTGACCTACACCCTGAACGACTGGTTTGGTGCCAAAGTGATGGCCGCTGGCACGGGGGTCATGTTGAACAACGAAATGGACGATTTCACGGTCAAAGTGGGTGTGCCCAACCTGTATGGCCTGGTGCAGGGGCAAGCCAATGCGATAGCGCCCGGCAAGCGGCCCTTGTCGTCCATGAGCCCCACTATCGTGACGAAAGACGGTAAACCGGTAATGGTGCTGGGCACGCCGGGGGGTAGCCGCATCATCACCGCAGTGGCGCAAACGCTGGTGCACGCCATCGACTACGGAATGAATATTCAAGAAGCGGTGGACGCACCCAGGTTCCACCAACAATGGTTGCCTGACGTGACCAACGTCGAAAATTTTGCGCTATCCCCAGATACGCAAAAAATACTGGTGGCGATGGGCCACCCATTGGGTGCACCGCAGCCACCGAATCACTTGGCGGCTATTGTGGTGGGGGCTCCGTCCCTGGGTGGCAAACCGGTGGGCCACTATCGCTTTTTCGGTGCCATTGATCCGCGCCGAAATACCGGACTGGCCTTGGGTTATTGAATGGGTTACCGACTGGAGGTCACGATGTCACTGTTAAACCGCAGGTTGTTCACGGTTGTTCTGCTGGCGATGCAGATCTCTGCGCAGGGGGTCTTTGCACAGGCTCCTGCACCTGCATTGGCCAACGCGGTGCAAGATCTGGTGCCGTTTGCCTCCGACGAAGGGCTGGTGCGCTTAGCCCGCTCCAAGGCCAAAGTCAATTTCCCTGCCTTGGCAAACCAGTTTGAAGCGCAGTCCAATGGCGCTTTTTGTGGCCCCACTTCGGCCGCTGTGGTGCTGAACACCGTGCGCGGCCGCAGCCCGGACCTGCCGCGGGACCGCAGTCGGCTGCGCCCCGAAGACTTCCAGTTTTTCCCTAATGGCTTTGATCCGAGTTTGCCCCGGTTCACGCAGGACAACGTGATTGTGAAAGGGCAAAAGACGCGTGCCCAAGTGCTGGGGGAACCCGTCATCATGAACGGAAAGCAAATCAACGACTTTGGCTACCAGACGCGCCAATTCGACGAAATGCTGCGGGCCAATGGCTTGACGACGCGCCTGGTCATCGTCGATGACAGCAAGGCAGTGGACGACGTCCGCAACGACTTGGTGGCGAGTCTGCAATCCCCCGGCCGCTACGCCATCGTGACTTACCGGCGCGATGCGGTGGGCCAACGCGGTGGTGGCCATATTTCGCCCTTGGCCGCCTTTGACGTCGAGTCGGATTCATTCCTGGTGATGGACGTGAACCCGACCAGTGCCGGCTGGGTCTGGATTCCCTCGGCGACCTTGGTGAAGGCCATGCGCACATTCGACACGGTCGAAAATCGGGGTTACGTGGTCGTCGAGACGCGATAGGGAGCGTCGAGCGCTGCGTTACTTAGCGCGCGGCGCGCGGCCCAGCGTATAGAACTCCGGGTTGGGTAGCATGCCGGTCACATTGGCCATGCGGTTGGACAGGCCAAAGAAAGCGGTGATGGCGGCAATGTCCCAAATGTCCTCGTCGTCAAACCCGTGGGCGTGCAGTGCCTCGAAGTCAGCGTCTTCCACTTTGTCGCTGTCTTTACAGACCTTCATGGCGAAGTCCAGCATGGCGCGCTGGCGCGGTGAGATGTCGGCCTTGCGGTAGTTCACGGCCACCTGGTCCGCCACCAGCGGTTTTTTCTCGTAGATGCGCAAAATGGCCCCGTGCGCCACCACGCAGTACAAGCAGCTGTTGGCCGCGCTGGTGGTGGTGACAATCATTTCTCGGTCGCCCTTGGTCAGGTGCGATTCTTCGCGCAGCATGAGTGCATCGTGGTAGGCAAAGAACGCACGCCACTCGGCCGGGCGGCGTGCAAATGCCAGAAACACATTCGGAATGAAGCCGGATTTTTCCTGTACCTCCAAAATCTTGACGCGAATGTCTTCGGGCAGGCTGTTGAGATCGGGGGCGGGGTAACGTGCCATGGCCAGGTGCTCCTTTGTGGTTTCGAAGCATTATCCTTCTGGTCTTTGACGCAAAGCTTGGGAGAAATTGATGACATCCGCGTACGACAAAGGGCTTGCCACGCGCAAGCAAGTAATGGGCGAAGAGTTTGTGGCCAGCGCCCTGGGCAACGCCACCGCGTTCACCCAGCCGATCCAGGAGCACATCACCCGTGCCGCCTGGGGCGATGTGTGGCAGCGCCCGGGACTAGACCTCAAAACCCGCAGCCTGATTACCGTGGCCATGCTGACCGCTTTAGGCAAGCAAAACGAGCTGAAGGGCCATGTGCGCGGTGCGCTGAACAATGGCGTCACGGTCGAAGAGTTGCAAGAGGTGCTGTTGCACGCCACGGTCTACTGCGGTGTGCCCGCCGCCGTGGAGGCGTTTCGCACTGCCAATGAGGTGGTTGGCGCACAAAAATAATACGGTTTAGGCCGCTATCCCCCGCGGATATTGCGTGAGCAGCTACTAAAAGAATAGCAAATTACAGGCGACTCATGCCTGTTTAGTAGTGCGGTGGCAAGTCGTCGAGCAAGTTGCGTTGCGGGGCATCACCCGCCTGCGGTGCCTGTTGCCGCATGGCGATGATTTCGCGGGTGAGGGCGTCAATTTGCGTTTGCTGGCGCGTAATGATCTGGTCGAGCTTGTCCAGCAGGTCTTCCTGAAAGCTGGATTTGATTTCCAATTCGGTGAGACGCTCTTCCATGGGGTTGGTTTGTGACATGCCGGTATTGGACCTTAAAAAAGCAGCGGTTCAGGGCTTGCGCCGCCACAGTTTGCCCAGCCACTGGGCCACGTCGTCCACCAGCGTGAACACCGACGGAATCACCAGCAGGCTGAGAATCGTGGAGGTAATCAGGCCACCAATCACCGCCACTGCCATCGGGCTGCGAAAGCTGCTGTCCGCCGCGCCCATGCCCACGGCCAGCGGAACCATGCCCGCGCCCATGGCCAGGGTCGTCATCACAATCGGGCGTGCACGCTTGTGGCAGGCGTCAATCAGCGCATCAAAGCGGCTCATGGGTTCTGCGAAGGGGTGGCTGTCAGTGCCGTCATGGCCACGGCGTGCCAGGATGGCGTACTCGACCAGCAAAATTGAGTTTTTGGTGGCCACGCCCATCAGCATGATCAGGCCAATGAGGGACGGCATGGAGAAGCTCTTGTCGGCAATCAGCAAGCCCACAAACGCGCCACCCAAGGACAACGGCAGCGCCGCCAAGATGGTGAAGGGGTGCAAGAAGTCTTTGAACAGCAGCACCAGCACGATGTAGATACACAGCACGCCGGTCAACATGGCCAGGCCGAAGCTGGCAAACAGCTCGCCCATGACCTCGGCGTCGCCCAGTGCCAATTGCTTCACGCCGGGTGGCAGGTTGGTAATAGACGGCAACTTGGACACCGCCTCCGTCACATCGCCCAGCGGTGCGCCAGACAACTCCACCTCAAAGGTGATGTTGCGCGAACGGTTCAGGCGG
>JBEEJM010000060.1:0-20558 GCA_041169205.1 Pseudomonadota bacterium
ATCGTGATGCGCGTGTATTTCGAGAAGCCCCGCACCACCGTGGGCTGGAAGGGCCTGATCAACGACCCCTACCTGGACGAGACCTTCCGCATTGACGAAGGCCTGCGCATTGCGCGCCAGTTGCTCATCGAGATCAACCGCCTGGGTCTGCCAGCGGGCAGCGAGTTTTTGGACGTGATTTCTCCGCAGTACCTGGGCGACCTGATTTCTTGGGGGGCGATTGGTGCACGCACCACCGAGAGCCAGGTGCACCGCGAGTTGGCCTCTGGCCTTTCCGCGCCCATTGGCTTCAAGAACGGCACGGACGGCAACATCAAAATCGCCACCGACGCCATTCAGGCCGCGGCGGGCGGGCACCATTTCTTGTCGGTCCACAAAAACGGCCAAGTGGCGATTGTGCAAACCAATGGCAACCCGGACTGCCACGTGATTCTGCGCGGCGGCAAAGCGCCGAATTACGACGCCGCCAACGTCGCTGCGGCCTGTGCTGACCTCGCCAAGGCTAAGTTGCCGCAAACCCTGATGGTGGACTGCAGCCACGCCAACAGCAGCAAGCAGCACGAAAAGCAGCTCGATGTGGCCAAAGACATTGCCACCCAAATCACCGCAGGCTCCAAGAGCGTATTCGGCGTGATGGTGGAAAGCCACCTCAAAGCCGGAGCACAAAAGTTCACGCCGGGCAAAGACGATTCTTCCAAGTTGGAGTACGGCCAAAGCATCACCGACGCCTGCCTGGGCTGGGATGATTCATTGGCTTCGCTGGACGTGCTGGCGCAGGCCGTCAAGGCGCGTCGCGCAGCAAAGTAACCAGTTAGAACCGTTTTACAAGCGGTTTATAAGCGATATGGGCCTCTAGCCCTCGTGGATACTGCGTAAATAGCTATGCTTTTTGTAGCGCATCCGCCAGCTTCTGGTGGATGCCACCAAAGCCGCCGTTGCTCATGCACAGGATGTGGTCGCCGGGCTGCACCTGGGCCACGACCTGCGCAACCAGCGCATCAATGCTGTCGGCTACCTGCGCTCGTGCGCCCATGGGTGCCAGCGCTTGCACAGCATCCCAGCCCAAGCCGCCGCTGTGGCAAAACGCGAGATCTGCTTCTTCCAGGCTCCAGGGGAGTTGCGATTTCATGGCCCCCAGCTTCATGGTGTTGGAGCGCGGCTCAAACACCGCCAGAATGCGCGCCGTGCCGACTTTGCGGCGCAGGCCATTCACCGTGGTGCGTATCGCGGTGGGGTGGTGGGCAAAGTCGTCGTAAATCGTGATTGGGGCTGCGTCTGGAGCATCAGAAGGCAGGTGAATCTGAGCGCGCACTTCCATTCGCCGCTTGACATTCTCGAAAGTAGAGAGCGCCTGCGCCGCCATGGCGGGCGACACGCCCACATGCTCGGCGGCGGCAATCGCCGCCAGTGCGTTCAATTGGTTGTGAACGCCGCCTAAGCCCCACTGGACGTGCGCGACACGCTCACCTTTTTGTAGCACGTCAAAATCGTGTGGCTCGCCGTGGGCGGTGAAATCACTCACCGCTGCGCCGAAACTGCGCGTCTCGCTCCACAGGCCTTGGTGCAGCACGCGCGTCAGACTTTCTTCCAGCCCATTGACGACCACGCGGCCGGTGCTGGGCACGGTGCGCACCAGGTGGTGAAACTGGCGTTCAATGGCGGCCAGGTCATCAAAAATGTCGGCGTGGTCAAACTCGAGGTTGTTCAGCACCG
The DNA here is from genome assembly GCA_041169205.1 of Pseudomonadota bacterium. Taxonomy (GTDB): domain Bacteria; phylum Pseudomonadota; class Gammaproteobacteria; order Burkholderiales; family Burkholderiaceae_C; genus Allorhodoferax. Next base: position 1,714 of record JBEEJM010000060.1, read on the forward strand.
CCGTGCGGGGGCGGTAGTGCACGAACTTGCTGCGTTTGTCGAAGAAGGCGGTGTCGTATTCGTCGGCTTCGATCACAAAACACTCTCTTACGGAAGGGCGGTTGGAGGGCAATAGGCTCTGCTCCGTGTCCTCCGCCCGCTTTGCGGACTCCCCCTTTACCTGCGCAGAGCCCATTGCCCCCCAGCCTCCTAGGCGGGCGGAAACACCGAAATTCAAGGGAACACCGCCGACCAGGAACCCGGGTTGAAGTCCCGCTGCCTCCAAAATCCATGTCAGCATCGCTGTTGTCGTAGTTTTGCCGTGGGTGCCTGCGACTGCCATCACATGGCGGCCCTGTAGCACGTGCTCAGCCAACCACTGGGGGCCGCTGGTGTAGGGGGCACCGGCGTCCAAAATGGCTTCCATCAGCGGGAATTTGGCGGTGCCATCGGGCAAGCGCGCGCGGCTGACGACATTGCCGACCACATACATATCGGGCTGCAGCGCCATCTGATCTGCGCCAAAACCTTCGATGAGTTCAATGCCCAGGGCACGCAGCTGGTCACTCATGGGCGGGTAGACGCCAGCGTCGCAGCCGGTGACCTTGTGGCCCGTCTCGCGTGCCAAGGCCGCCAAGCCGCCCATAAAAGTGCCGCAGATCCCGAGAATGTGTATATGCATGCAAGGATTTTAAGGTGACGCAAAATGCTGCCATGGACGCATTGAAAGAAGAAATCGCCGCCACCGCCGCCCGCATGGTGGTCGAGGAAGGCCTGGAGTACGGTGCCGCCAAACGCAGAGCGGCCAAACAGCTGGGTGCCGCATCGCGCGGGGCACTGCCCGACAACGATTTGGTGGAAGCCCAGGTGCGCGAGTACATCGCCTTGTTTTGTGAAGACACACAGCCCCAGGAGTTGCGTGTGCTGAGACAGCTGGCATTGGGCTGGATGGAGCGCTTGACTGCATTTCGCCCGTATCTGGCGGGCGCGGTGTGGCACGGCACCGCCACGCGCAATTCCGACATTTACCTGCAATTGTTTTGCGATGACCCGAAATCGGCGGAGATCGGCTTGATCGACATGGGTGTGCGCTTTGATGCAACCACAGTCAACGGCTTCCAGGGTGCGCCCGTGGAGGCGCTGAGCGTGCACCTGCGTGTGCCAGAGCTGGGTGCCAATGTGGGCCTGCACCTCATGGTGTACGATTTTGACGACCTGCGCGGTGCTCTCAAGCCTGACACCCAGGGCCGTCGTCCGCGTGGCGATGTGGCGGCCGTGCGTAGTTTGTTGCATGATGTTGAACATGAGCCCGACCCCGCCTGAAGAATCCAGTACCGAACCCCAGCCGCTTGCCCGCCGCCAACTTTTGGTGGCGACTGGCATTGCTGCGACCTTGGCAGGCGCAGGGGCCGCTTGGTGGAACGCTTCCCAAGCCCCTGCGCCTGTGCAAGGGGCGAGCGCACCCGTAGGCAAAGAGCCGGTTGACGGGTTTTGGGCGCTGCAGTGGGATGCGCCAAAAGGCGCTGTCGTGCGCATGGCCGATTTCCGTGGGCATCCCGTTCTGCTGAATTTTTGGGCCACCTGGTGCCCGCCGTGTGTTGAAGAACTTCCGTTAATCAATGCCTTCTACGATAAAAACAAAGCCAACGGCTGGCAAGTGCTGGGGCTGGCGATCGATAAACCGGCTGCGGTAGATGCTTTTTTGCAGAAGTTGCCGCTGCATTTCCCGGTGGCACTTGCGGGGTTGTCGGGCGCAGCGTTGGGGCGCAATTTGGGCAACCTCACCGGAGGTCTGCCGTTTTCGATTGCTGTGGGCGGGGACGGCAGTGTGATTCAACGCAAACTGGGGCGGCTGTCCGAATCCGACCTGGATACGTGGGCGCGATTAAAATAGTGGGGTTCGTGGGCACTCGTTGCTGCGATTGGGTTGTCTGTCACGTCGCTGGCAAGCCTTTAAAATCATAAAAATAAACGCATTTAGACTGCAAATAATTAATTTTGCGGTTTTTATACAAGTTTTGCGGTAAATTCGCCGTTTTGAAATACGACAGTTGTTGGAGACTTCATGGACTTACGCAAACTCAAAACCCTGATCGATCTGGTCTCAGATTCCAATGTGTCCGAGCTGGAGATTACCGAAGCCGAAGGCAAAGTACGCATCGTCAAAGGTGGCGGTGCCATGATGCAGGGCTATGCGCCGGCACCCATGTATGCAGCACCCATGGCTGCGCCCGTTGCCGCAGCACCCGCTGCCGCGCCCGCGCCTGTGGCGGAAGCAGTGGCCGAAGGGCACGCCGTCAAGTCTCCGATGGTGGGCACGTTCTACCGGTCGGCCTCTCCTGGCGCGAAGTCGTTCGTGGAAGTGGGCGACTCCATCAAGGTGGGCGAGACCATTTGCATTATTGAGGCCATGAAGATCCTCAATGAAATCGAGGCCGACAAGACCGGCACGGTGACCAAGATTTTGTGTGACAACGGTCAGGCAGTTGAGTACGGCCAGCCTTTGTTCACCATCGAATAACCCAACACGCAGCCCATGTTCAAAAAAATCCTGGTCGCCAACCGAGGCGAAATTGCTTTGCGGATCCAGCGCGCCTGTCGCGAATTGGGTGTGAAAGCAGTGATGGTCTATTCCGAAGCCGATCGTGATGCGAAATACGTCAAGCTGGCTGAAGAGGCCGTTTGTATCGGCCCGGCCCCATCGGCGCTGAGCTACCTGAATATGCCCGCCATTATTTCAGCGGCAGAAGTGACGGATGCTGAGGCCATTCACCCCGGCTACGGTTTTCTGAGCGAAAACGCGGACTTTGCCGAGCGCGTCGAAAAAAGCGGCTTCCAGTTCATCGGCCCGACACCCGAATCCATTCGCATCATGGGTGACAAAGTGTCTGCCAAACAGGCCATGATTCGTGCCGGCGTGCCTTGCGTGCCTGGCTCTGAAGGTGAGTTGCCCGAAGACCCGGTACAGATTCGTCGTATTGCCAAGACGGTTGGCTATCCGGTCATCATCAAGGCGGCGGGCGGCGGCGGCGGGCGTGGCATGCGCGTGGTGCACACCGAGGCGGCGCTGGTGAACGCGGTGGCCATGACCAAGGCCGAGGCCGGCGCTGCGTTTAACAACCCGGCGGTGTACATGGAGAAATTTCTCCAAAACCCGCGCCACATTGAAATCCAGATTATTGCGGACAAGCACAAGAACGCGGTGTACCTGGGCGAGCGCGATTGCTCCATGCAACGCCGCCACCAAAAAATTCTGGAAGAGTCGCCAGCACCAGGCGTCAACCGCAAGGCCATCGAGCGTATTGGCGAGCGCTGTGTCGCAGCCTGCAAAAAGATTGGCTACCGCGGTGCGGGTACGTTTGAGTTTCTGTACGAAGACGGCGAGTTTTACTTTATCGAGATGAACACCCGCGTTCAGGTGGAGCATCCGGTGACCGAAATGGTGACTGGCATCGACATCGTCAAGACCCAGATCATGGTGGCTGCCGGTGAAAAGTTGCCGTTTACACAGCGCCAGGTTGAAGTGCGCGGGCACTCCATCGAATGCCGTATCAATGCGGAAGATCCGTACAAGTTCATCCCGTCTCCAGGGCGCGTGACCATGTGGCATGCACCGGGTGGCCCCGGCGTGCGTGTGGATTCGCATGTGTACACCAACTACTTTGTGCCGCCTAACTACGACTCCATGGTGGGCAAAATCATTGTGCATGGTGACACCCGCGAACAGGCCATGGCGCGTATGCGCACGGCACTGGCGGAAACCGTAGTGGAAGGCATCAACACCAACATTCCCTTGCACCGCGAGTTGATGGTTGATGCCAAATTCATGGCGGGTGGTACCAACATCCATTACCTTGAGCACTGGCTGGACCAGCACAAGCGGTGATCGCCCATGTTTGAGTTGCGGCTGATGTGCCCGGAAGACCGGGTCGAGGGAGTGAGCGACGCATTGGATGCACTCGATGCCCTGAGTGTCAGTGTGGAAGATGCCGACGCGCAGACCGATGCCGAACAGGCCCTGTTTGGCGAGCCCGGAATGCCACCACCCAAGGGGGGGTGGCAACGTTCGCGTTTGACAGCCCTTTTCGCCAGCAAAGGCTTGGCTGAGGACGCTGCGAAACTGCTGCAAGCACAAGACTTTTTTGCAAACTGTCAGGTGCTGGATGTGTTGGCTGTGCCCGACCAAGACTGGGTCCGTTTGACCCAATCGCAATTTACACCGGTAGAGGTGACGCCAGAGTTCTGGATTGTTCCGACCTGGCATGAGCCCCCTGCTGCTGCGCGTCAGATCATTCGTCTGGACCCAGGTTTGGCTTTTGGCACCGGCACCCATCCCACTACACGCATGTGTTTGCGCTGGGTGGCCACCCACCCCGCGCAAACACGTGTGCTCGACTACGGTTGTGGCTCTGGCATTTTGGCCATTGGTGCGGCGAAGTTTGGTGCCCAGGACGTGGTGGCGGTAGATATTGACGACGCTGCAGTGCAAGCGACAGAACTCAATGCCACAGCCAACGCCGTACAGCTACAAGCGGGTTTGCCTGACAAGGCGCAAGGTCGTTATGACCTGGTGCTGGCCAATATTCTGGCCACACCGCTCAAGGTGCTGGCACCGTTGCTGTGCGCCCATGTTGTGCCCGGTGGCCATCTGGTGCTGTCTGGCATTTTGGCCCAGCAAGTGGACGAACTGAAAGAGGCCTACGCACCCTATTGCCAACTGTCCGTGAGTGATACGGAAGATGGCTGGATTCTGATGACGGCCATCCTCTGAATTGAGCGGGTCGGGTTCTACAATGGGCCTCACATGAGCCTGATTACCCGCTGCCCCGCTTGCTCCACGATGTTCAAGGTCGTGCCCGACCAGCTTCGGGTGTCGGACGGCTGGGTGCGGTGTGGTCAGTGTGATGAAGTCTTTGATGCCAATGCGCATTTGCAGTCTCTAGAGGACGCGCAAACGCCAGCGCCGGTAAAGCCGCCAGAGGTGCAGGAGACACGTGAATTTCCAGAAACGTCCGACGCAAAAGATCCACTGGACGCTGTACCTGCGGACGATTTGGGTTCCTCTGAGCCCGGGCCAATCTCCCAAGCGCATGCGGACTTGCAATCGGACTTGCAATCTGATCTGGCACCGACACCCACGCCCCATTTTTTGAAGCCGGAGCCTGCCGCATCGGCGCAGCAAAGTCGCGGTGCCAGGTTCGTGGTCGCCTTGCTGTGCGTCGTGTCTACGTCTGTGTTGCTGGTGCAGTGGATGGTGCATGAGCGTGACCGCATTGCGGCCACGGAGCCGGCTGCATTGGTGGTTTTGGAGCCCTTGTGTGCTGTGCTGGATTGCCGCATTGCACCACTGCGACAAATTGAATCATTGGTGATAGACAGCTCGTCGTTTGGCAAGACGCAGGCGGATGTGTACCGTTTGGGCTTTTCAGTGAAGACTACGGCGCTGGTGGAGGTGGCTGCACCGTCGCTGGAGTTGACACTGACAGATGCCCAAGACAAGGCAGTCGTTCGGCGTGTGTTTTCGCCCCAAGATTTGGGTGCGCAAAGGCCCACGCTTGCGTCTGGTGGCGAGTGGACAGGGTCGGTCCCCGTCACGGTCAAGCCACCTGCTGGCGCTGAGCGTATTTCGGGCTACCGTCTGCTGGCTTTTTACCCATAAAAAAGCCCGGGACTTTTCAGTACCGGGCTTTGGGCACTAACCGCTCAACGATCAGGGCTTGCTAGACGTCGGAAACGGCCAAGCAGCCTGAGGGTTCAGTGTGGTTTGCGCAGCGGGAGCAGCAGGCGCTGCTTTGGCAGCGGGTGCTTTCGCGGCTTTCTTCGCAGCCGGCTTTTTGGCTGCCTTTTTAGCTGCTGGCTTTTTTGCCGCTGGTTTCTTGGCTACGGCCGCTTTTTTAGCGGGAGCCTTTTTCGCAGCGGCTTTCTTTGCCGGAGCAGCTTTTTTGGCAGCTACTTTTTTAGCTGGTGCAGCTTTCTTCGCTGGCGCAGCCTTTTTTGCAGCTACTTTCTTGGCGGCTGGCTTTTTGGCAGCAGCAGCTTTTTTAGCTGGAGCGGCTTTCTTAGCTGGAGCTGCCTTTTTTGCGGCTACTTTTTTGGCTGGTGCAGCCTTCTTCGCGGGGGCAGCTTTTTTAGCTGCTACTTTTTTGGCTGGTGCAGCTTTTTTAGCTGGTGCAGCTTTCTTTGCGGGAGCGGCCTTTTTTGCGACCGGTTTTTTTGCAGTTGCCATCATTTTCTCCTTGATCGATTTACAAAGAGCACTTCTTGCGTGTTGGAGTCAAGAAGCGATTCATGTCGTTGGGGATAGTCCCAGCGACATGAACTCGGTGACACGCACCCACATGACCGCCACTGCGGTTTGTGTGAATACGTGAAATTTTAAAAAGCATAGTGAATCGTTAATCCCAGGACAGCGCGCCGCCGGATTGGTATTCAATAACCCGGGTTTCAAAGAAGTTGCGTTCTTTCTTCAGGTCGATCATTTCGCTCATCCACGGGAAGGGGTTCTCTTCGTTCGGGTAGAGGGCTTCCAGGCCAATCTGCGTGGCTCGACGGTTGGCGATGTATCGCAGATAGCCCTTGAACATGGATGCGTTCATGCCCAGCACGCCACGTGGCATGGTGTCTTCGGCGTAGCGGTATTCCAGTTCCACAGCTTGTTCAAACAAGGCTTTGATCTCGGCCTTGAATTCTGGAGTCCAGAGCTGGGGGTTTTCCGCTTTGAGCTGGTTGATCAAGTCAATGCCAAAGTTGCAGTGCATGGACTCGTCACGCAGGATGTACTGGTATTGCTCTGCAGCGCCGGTCATTTTGTTTTGACGACCCAAGGCCAGAATCTGCGTGAACCCGACGTAGAAAAACAAGCCTTCCATGAGGCAGGCAAACACAATGAGTGACTTGAGCAGTGTCTGGTCGGTCTCGGGTGTGCCGGTATGGAAGTTGGGGTCCATGATGGCGCCGATGAAGGGCAGCAAAAATTCGTCTTTGTCGCGAATCGACTTCACTTCGTTATAGGCGTTGAAAATCTCGCCTTCGTCCAAGCCCAGTGACTCTACGATGTACTGGTACGCGTGGGTGTGAATGGCTTCTTCAAATGCCTGGCGCAGCAAGAACTGACGGCACTCAGGTGCGGTGATGTGGCGATAAGTGCCCAGCACAATGTTGTTGGCGGCCAGTGAATCTGCGGTGACGAAGAAGCCCAGGTTGCGCTTAACAATGCGGCGCTCGTCTTCGGTCAAACCATTGGGGTCTTTCCACAAAGCGATGTCACGCGTCATATTGACTTCTTGTGGCATCCAGTGGTTGGCGCACGAGGCAAGGTACTTTTCCCAGGCCCATTTGTATTTGAACGGCACCAGCTGGTTGACGTCGGTCTGACCATTGATGATGCGCTTGTCGTCTGCGCGAACGCGGCGTGGTGCGGCGACGGGTGCAGATGGGGATGCCTGCACCAACGGTGCATCGGTCGTCGCACGAGAAAAATTTGTCGGCGATGAGGGCTTAACTTCTTCGTCCCAGGTCAGCATAGATGTTTCCAATCCGCGAATTATGAGAGCAGCGAAATGAAATGAAAAGCAATCATGTCATTCGCTGCAAATATGTGTTGTTCAATAGCATCGCATTGAGGGCATGCGCGCATTGCAACTTACTGGCACGACTCGCATGTGGGGTCATCTACGCCGCAAAATTTGATGTCTGTTGCTGCGTTGGTGGCCATCTCCATTTGCATATGTGCGGCAGCCGCTGCCGCTTCGAGTGCGCTCGATGTACGAGTGGAGCCCTGTGCATCGTTGCCGTTTGACACTGCGTTCATACGCCCCGCTGTGACGGTCGATTTTTCCGCGTGTGTCGCAGACATGGTGCGCAGGTAGTAGGTGGTTTTGAGACCACGCAACCATGCCAGTTTGTAGGTCTCGTCGAGTTTTTTGCCAGATGCGCCGGCCATGTAAATGTTGAGCGACTGGGCCTGGTCAATCCACTTCTGGCGACGTGCTGCGGCTTCTACCAACCAGCGGGTTTCCACTTCGAAGGCGGTTGCGTACAGCTGCTTGATCTCTGCAGGAACGCGGTCGATCGGTGCGAGCGAACCGTCAAAGTGCTTCAGGTCCATGACCATCACGTCATCCCACAAGCCCAGGCGTTTGAGGTCGCGCACCAGGGCGTTGTTGATCACGGTGAACTCACCCGACAGATTGGACTTGACGGACAAGTTGCCAAAGCAGGGCTCGATGGATGCATCGACGCCAATGATGTTGGAAATGGTGGCGGTAGGCGCGATGGCAACGCAATTGGAGTTGCGCATGCCGTCCACGGCGATTTTCTTGCGCAAGGCGTCCCAGTCCATGGTTGAGGAGCGGTCGACTTCAACATAGCCGCCGCGGGCGCTGGCCAGCATGTCCAGGGTGTCCAGAGGCAGCACACCCTTGTCCCACAAAGAACCTTTGAAGCTGGAGTACTTGCCACGCTCGCGCGCCAGTTCGGTAGACGCCCAGTAGGCGTAGTAGCTCAGCGCCTCCATGGACTCGTCTGCAAACTGCACAGCAGCATCGCTGGCGTAGGGAATGCGCAAGGCGTACAAGGTGTCCTGGAACGCCATCACGCCCATGCCCACGGGGCGGTGACGCATATTGGAGTCGCGGGCCTTCTTGACAGCGTAGTAATTGATGTCGATCACGTTGTCCAGCATGCGCATGGCCGTGGTGATGGTGCGCTTGAGCTTGTCGTGGTCCAGTACTTTGCCGTTGGCACCATCTTTCATGTGCTGCAGCAAGTTGACAGAGCCCAAGTTGCAAACTGCAGTCTCGGTGTCCGAGGTGTTGAGCGTGATCTCGGTGCACAGGTTGGAGGAGTGCACCACGCCAGCGTGTTGCTGTGGGGAGCGCACATTGCAAGCGTCCTTGAACGTGATCCAAGGGTGGCCGGTTTCAAACAACATGGTGAGCATCTTGCGCCACAGGTCGCTGGCCTCGATGGTACGGGCGGGTTTGATCTCGCCGCGGGCGGCTTTCGCTTCGTAGGCCACATAGGCTTTTTCGAAGTCGGCGCCAAACAAGTCATGCAGGTCAGGTACGTTGGAAGGCGAGAACAGGGTCCAGCTGCCCTTTTCCATCACGCGGCGCATGAACAGGTCGGGAATCCAGTTGGCAGTGTTCATATCGTGCGTACGGCGGCGGTCGTCGCCGGTGTTCTTGCGCAGCTCCAGAAACTCTTCGATGTCCAGGTGCCATGTTTCTAGGTACGTGCAGACAGCACCCTTGCGCTTACCGCCCTGGTTGACAGCGACTGCGGTGTCGTTCACCACTTTAAGGAACGGCACCACGCCTTGTGACTCGCCGTTGGTGCCCTTGATGTGAGAGCCCAAGGCGCGCACGCGCGTCCAGTCATTGCCCAGGCCACCTGCAAACTTGGACAACAGTGCGTTTTCTTTGATGGACTCGTAAATGCCATCCAGATCGTCGGGCACGGTGGTCAGGTAGCAGCTCGACAGCTGCGAGCGCAGCGTGCCGCTGTTAAAGAGCGTGGGCGTGCTGGACATGAAGTCGAAGCTGGAGAGCACTTCATAGAACTCGATGGCGCGAGTTTCGCGGTCGATCTCATTCAACGACAGGCCCATGGCGACGCGCATGAAGAAAGCTTGAGGCAGCTCGATGCGTTGCTTGCCCACGTGCAAGAAGTAGCGGTCATACAGGGTCTGCAGACCCAGGTAGTCAAACTTCAAATCGCGGTCAGCCTTGAGCGCGGCACCCAGGCGCTTCAAGTCAAATTGCAGCAGTTTTTCGTCGAGCAGGTCGTTGTCTACGCCCTTTTTGATAAAGCCGGGGAAGTAGTCGGCATAGGCTTCGGCCATGTCGGCTTGCGCCACATCTTTGCCCAACACTTCGCGGGAAATGGTGTGAAACAGCAAGCGTGCGGTAGCGTAGGTGTAGTCCGGGTCTTTTTCAATCAGCGTACGCGCCGCCAGGATGGAGGCTTTGTAAACCTCATCCATGGGCACACCGTCGTACAAATTGCGCATGGTCTCGGCAACGATGGGGTCGGCCTTGATATCTGCGCCCAAGCCGGCGCAAGCCGTTTCAATGCGGGCTTGGAGATCCTTCAGGTCGAGTGCCACGCGTTGGCCGCGATCCATAACATGCAGCGTAGGCGCGACGGGAGCGGTCTGTGCCACCTGTTTTGCGCGCTCTTGCGTGCGGCGCTCACGGTACAGCACGTAGGCGCGGGCAATTTCATGGTGACCACCACGCATCAAACCCAGTTCAACCTGGTCTTGCACATCTTCAATATGAAACGTGCCGCCACCTGGGCGTGAACGCATGAGTGCACGGATGACTTGTTGCGTCAGTTCGTCCACAGTTTCGCGCACGCTGGCCGATGCGGCACCTTGCGTGCCGTGGACTGCCAAAAAGGCCTTCATCATGGCCACGGCAATTTTGTTGGGTTCGAAAGGAACCACGCCGCCGTTGCGACGAATGATCTGGTAATGGGCCAGCGGATTGGGGGCTTCGCCCGCAAAATCGGGCGCCGAAAAGGCGGCTACCGAGCCCGTGGCCAGGGTGGTGGATGCTGATGAAACAGATTGCATGATTTCCTCGTCTAGAGCGCTAATATTTTTGTGGCATTGGTAGTGCGAATGTCCGGGTTTCTGTGGAGCTGCGTAGAACATCCAAACAAACAGGACACACTATATCTGGGGTGTCGGGTGGTGACAAGCCACTACCGGTAGTGTATCGGGAGATTTTCGGTCGATTCGCTTGAAGGGCTCAAAACACGGTTCTGAGCACAATAAATTTCATAAAAATGGCCCATGAGGGCAACCACGTGCGCGCCCACATTCCATGCCGATCTGGACGATCAATACGCGGACTGGCGCGGGTTTCTGGGGATTTTTCAGCGCGGGGCCGCGTGCAGCCTTGCTTTGCGGTGTGATGCCCTGCTTTTTTGTGGCGTTAGCGTCGCCCCAAGTCAGTGCATTGAAAATTCAAAAAGAATTTTTTTCGCGGACGCTATCGGGAAAACACTGAGGAGAAAACCCCAGTGTTTGTTGCAAAAAGGGCCATTTCAGACCCGCGCCAGGGTCGGCTTTTCTGCCCGGAGCAATGTGCTCATGGCCGGCAATATGGGCAATCGGGTAGTTTTGCGCAATGGCGGGGCACAGCGCCTGCAGGGCCTCGTACTGTGCGGGCTCGAAGGTTTCGCCCTCCAGTCCCTCGAGTTCGATGCCGATCGAATCGTCATTGCAATTGCTACGCCCCCGGTAGTGGGAGGCCCCGGCATGCCAGGCCCGGTCATCGCAGCTGACAAACTGCCAGACTTCGCCACCGCGTTGAATATAAAAGTGCGCCGACACTTGCAGGCCCTCAATGCTTTTGAAATACGGGTGGGCGTCCCAGTCCAGCTGATTGGTAAATAGGTCCTGCACCGCATGGCCGCCGTAGACACCGGGTGGCAGGCTAATAGAGTGCAGAACAATCAGATCAATCGTGGCACCCAATGGGCGTGGGCCCGCGTTGGGCGATACCAGTTGTCGGGCAAAGGGGTACCAGCCTTGCGACCAAAGCGCGCGGGGTAACAGTGCCGAAGGCGAGGCAGGATGGATATCAGGCATCCGCATCCTCTTCCGGCGAGTGCGGCGCATCAATCTTCAGTCGCGCAATGCGGTAGCGAATTTGCCGCAAGCTCAAGCCCAGGCGGGTAGCGGCCAGGGTGCGGTTAAAACCGGTCTCCTTGAGTGTGCGCACCAAAATTTCGCGTTCTTTCTGGTCCAGATGGCTTTGCAGGTCAGAGGGCACGACGTCTGCCATGGGGGCAGAAATCAGGGGACTGGCTGTTGTAACTCCCAGCGGCGCAGGGCGGCTGTGTGGCAAATTGGGCGCGTCCAGCTGCAACTCGCCATCGTCCGACAAGGCCATGGCGCGGTGCAATAAATTTTCCAGTTCGCGCACATTGCCATGCAGCGGCAGCTGACTGAGCTGCGCCAGTGCTGCTGGCCCCATCGTGGGTGGTGTCTGGCCCGACTCTGCCGCGATGCGCAGCATCAGCGATTCGCACAGCGCGGGCAAGTCTTCGCAGCGGTCACGCAACGGTGGAATATGGATGTCGATGACGTTTAGCCGGTAAAACAGGTCTTGGCGGAACCTTCCTGCCGCAACCTCCGCAGGCAGATCCTTGTGGGTGGCGCTGACAATGCGCACGTCCACGGTCTCCTCCTGGGTTGCGCCTATGGGCCGTATACAACGTTCCTGGATGGCGCGCAGCAGCTTGGCCTGCATGGCAAGCGGCAAGTCACCAATTTCGTCGAGGAATAGCGTGCCGCCGTTGGCAGCACGAAAGAAGCCTTCGCGGTCATGGCTGGCACCGGTGTACGCGCCCTTTTTGGAACCAAAAAACTCCGCCTCAAGCAAATTTTCAGGAATGGCACCACAGTTGACTGCGACCCAGGGGCCTGCGCTGCGGTGGCTGTTGGCGTGCAACGCGTTGGCGACCAATTCTTTGCCGGTTCCTGATTCACCGCACACCAGCACTGGCGCCATGCTGCGCGCGACTTTCACAATGCGGTCTTTCACGGAGCGCATGGCGGCGGAGTCGCCAGCCAGCAAGGCCAGTGCGGTGTCACCACCGGGCATGCGTGCGGGTTGGGCCGCTGGCTTGGGGGTTGCTGCCGGTGCTTGCATGGCTGCGGCAATCACTGCGCGAAATTGCTTCAAATCTACCGGTTTGGTCAGGTAGTCAAAGGCCCCCGCTTTGAGCGACTCAACCGCGTTTTCTGCCGAACCGTAGGCCGTAATCACCACGCAGCGCTCGCTGCGTTGTTGGGTGCGCAAGTCTTTGAGCACTTCGGTACCCATGCCGTCGGGCAGGCGCATGTCGGTAATCACCAGGTCAAACCGCTCGACGGTCAGCAGTTCGCGCGCCTGGGCCACGGTGCCTGCCGTGGTGACCTGGTAGCCCTCGCGCAGCAATGTCAATTCGTACAGGGTGCGCAGGTCAGGCTCATCGTCAATCACCAGAATGCGCAGCTGGGTTAGTGCAGTGTTCTTAGCCATGGTGTGTTGGGGTCAGCCGCAAGGTCAAGACAAACTCATTGCCTTCGGTTGGAAATCCGCGCGCCATTTTGACCTCGCGTTGGTAGAGGATGGTAGCGCCATGGCGCTCGCACAGCTCGCGGCAGATATACAAGCCCAAACCACTAGAACGACTTTCGGAAGAAAAGAAGGGCTCAAACAGATGCTGTTCTACGGATTGCTCCATGGGCGGGCCGTCGCTCCACACGGACAGCGCCACATGGTGTGCACTCAGGATCTGTGTGCTGATCTGAATCGCTTCGTGCTGTTCGGTAGCGTAACGCCGGGCATTGTCCAACAAGTTGACCAGCACGCGGCGCAGGTGTTCTATCTCAAACTGCACCCACAGTGACGGGGTTGAAAGGCCCGTAGCCAGGCGATGTCCCTGGCCGTTTTGTAGCACCCACTCCTGGCAGATGCGCAGAACGTTCTCATCGAAAGGCATGTTTAGGGGGGCCAACGCCTCGCCGGGCGAGGGAATGTGCGAGGCTTCCAGAATGTCTTCCACAATCTTTCCTAGACGCCGCGCGTTCTGGCCAATCATGCCGGTGAGCTGCTGCTGGCGTGCATCGGTCAGGTCTTCTTCCAGCAAAGCATTGGCTTGCACAATGGCGGCCAACGGGTTGCGGATTTCATGGGCCACCGCTGTAGACATGCGGCCCATGCTGGCCAGCTTTTCGGTGCGCATGCGTGCTTCCAGCGCGCGCAAGTCTTGCAAGAAGAGGACGCACAGGCTCTCAGAGCCCACGCCTTGCGTGGCCGCCAGCCGCGTGCGCACCCGCATGCGCTGGGCACCGTGGCCTTCGTGGTGCAGGGTGGCGTCTTCTTCCAGACTGGTGCCAGTGGCAATGCAGGTGCGTGCCAGAGACCACAGTGGCGACCAACCCGGCTGCGCGGTCAAACTCAGCAGCGCGGCAGGGTCCGGGCGTTGCGCTCCCAGCATTTGCCGTGCCGCGGGGTTGGCGGCCAGCACGCGGGCGTTGGCATCCACAATCAAAACCCCATCGGGCAGCGACTCAATCACCAGCTCATTGACATGCCGCTGGATGTTGGCGGCGGCCTGGTTCACGCGTGCGCGCTGTCCGGCACTGGCCAGTCGGCCAGACAACTGGCTGGCCAGCAACGCAATGGCAAAGTAGCCTAGCCCGCTCAGCGCAGCCTGTACCAGATAAGGCGTCGCGTCGGTTGTGCTGGTGAGTGATGTCCACAGCGTGCTCACCAGCAGCAGCAGGGTGACACCGGCGGCCGTGCCCAGCGCCAGGCGCATGGGCCCCAGCACGGCGGACAGCAGGATCGGCAGGGCAAACAGAGGCGTGTAGTTGATGTTGCTGCCCTGGATCATCTGCAGGCCCGAAAACGCCAGCACATCGACCCCCACCGAGGTCACCCAAGAGCGGTTAAACGCCAAGCCCAGCGCGCGCGGTTTGTCCAGCAAACGCGAGGTGGCTGTGGTGATGCAATAGCCGACGCTGATCGCTACCAGCAGCAGGCTGTGGGCAAACCCCGTCAAATACAGCGTGCTTTGTAGCGCCACCATGACCACGCCCAGGGTCAGGCGGGCGGTCATGAACGCCTGCCAAAGGCGGACAAATTCTTGGGATTCTTCGGCGCTGTCTTGGGGGGCGGCTAGCCCAGGCGGTTCAAACCAGGAGTGCTGGACGCCGTCGTCTTCGTCCATTCAGGACTCCGCCAGCGCGCGGTGGGCTTCGCTGCAATACGCGCCCCGCTGTCCTTGCGTGGCTTCTTTGGCGGGAATATGCACGGCGCAGTGGGCGCATTGCAGTATTTCGGTGGGCTTCAGCGCGGCGCGTTCGCGTTGGGCTGTAGATTGGTCCGTGAGCCTTGCCGCGCGCCATCTCCAGGCGACCACAAAAATTACCAGGAACACCAATAGGTATTTCACGATGTGCGCCCCAGCATGACTTCCATCACAAAGCGCGAACCCACGTAGGCCAGCAACAAAAACACCGACCCGATGTACAGCACCCTGGCCGCCCGTTTTCCGCGCCAACCCGCCACAGAGCGGCCAATCAGCAGCACCACAAAAGTCACCCACGACAGCAGAGAAAACACGGTTTTATGGTCCCAGCGCCAAGCGTGGCCATAGACCACTTCGCCAAACAACATGCCCACCAGCAGGGTCAAGCTCAGCAGGATAAAACCGGCGGCCACAAAACGGTAGGTCAACCGCTCCAGCGTCAGCAGGGGCAGGCCGCTGTGGGAGTCTTCGGCCATGCGGATGCGTTTTTCTGCATGGTTCATGAACAAGGCATGCACTACTGCCATGCCAAACAGGCCGTAGCAGGCAATCGCAAAAGCCAGATGCACGGGCAGCCAGATCGACGCCGTGGCGGGCAACGTGCCACCGGGGAAAGCGTAGGCCAGAAGCACGGCCGCCGCGCCGAGCGAGCACAGGGTCCAGCGGGTGGACAACTGCGGGTACACCAAGCTCTCGACTGCATAGACCGCAGCCACCATCCAGGCGGTGACCGACAGCGCCGTGGCGAATCCAAAGTGCGCAGGGTCGCCCATCAATCCCAAGGCCAGCACCAGCCCATGCAGGAGCCAGGCTACGGCGACCCACAGGTGCGACGCGCGTACGCTCATTTGGGCGGCCTGCAGGGCCGGCCACGCGTAGGCGCAGGCGGCCAAAACCGAGAGAATCAGCTGAACCGGGGATGCACTGGCTAAAATCATGCGCACAGTTTAGCGTTTTGCTTTCTGCACCTACACATACCTATGGCCTCCGCACTTTCCGACAAACTTTCCCGCCTTGTAAAAGACCTGCGGGGTCAGGGCCGCATTACCGAGAGCAACGTCACCGACATGCTGCGCGAAGTGCGCATGGCGCTGTTGGAGGCGGACGTGGCCCTGCCGGTCGTGCGCGATTTCATTGCCCGGGTGAAAGACAAGGCGCTGGGCCAAGAAGTGCTGGGCTCGTTGCAGCCCGGCCAGGTGCTGGTGAGCATCGTCAGCAAGGAGCTGGCCGCCACCATGGGCGAAGGCGTGAGCGACATCAACCTGGCCACCCAGCCCCCCGCCGTGATTTTGATGGCTGGTTTGCAGGGCGCGGGTAAAACCACCACCACGGGCAAGTTGGCCAAACACCTGATTGAGAAGCGCAAGAAAAAAGTGCTGACGGTCTCTGGCGACGTGTACCGCCCTGCAGCCATCGAACAGCTCAAGACCGTAACGGCGCAGGCCGGTGCCGAGTGGTTCCCCAGCACGCCCGACCAAAAGCCCGTCGACATTGGCCGCGCTGCGCTGGACTACGCCAAAAAACACTTCTTTGACGTGCTGCTGGTTGATACCGCAGGCCGCCTGGCGATTGACGAAGTGCTGATGACCGAGATCAAGGAGTTGCACGCAGCCCTGAATCCGGTAGAAACCCTGTTCGTCGTGGACGCCATGCAGGGCCAGGACGCGGTGAACACCGCCAAGGCGTTTAAAGAAGCACTGCCTCTCACCGGCATCATCCTGACCAAGACCGACGGTGACTCGCGCGGTGGTGCCGCACTGTCGGTACGCCAGATTACTGGCGCGCCTATTAAATTTGCCGGTACCAGCGAAAAGCTGGATGGCTTGGAAGTGTTTGACGCCGAGCGCCACGCCGGGCGTATTTTGGGCATGGGCGACATCCTGGCGCTGGTGGAGCAGGTCACGGCCGGTGTCAATATGGAAGCGGCACAAAAATTGGCCGCCAAAGTCAAGAGCGGCGCAGGCTTCGATCTGAACGACTTCCTGGCCCAGATTCAGCAAATGAAGCAGATGGGCGGCTTGGCGAGCTTGATGGACAAGCTGCCTGCCGCCATGGCAGCCAAGGCCGGTCAGGTGGACATGGACAAGGCCGAGAAAGACATCAAGCGCAAGGAAGGCATCATCCACAGCATGACGCCGCTGGAGCGCCGCAAGCCCGAGCTCATCAAGGCCACGCGCAAGCGCCGTATCGCCGGTGGTGCGGGCGTGCATGTGCAGGAAGTGAACCGCATGCTCAAGGAGTTTGAGCAAATGCAGGACATGATGAAGAAGATGAAGGGCGGCGGCATGATGAAAATGATGAAGCGCATGGGCGGCATGAAGGGCATGCCCAAGATGCCGTTTTGAATTCGCACGCCAAGTCGCAGACGCTCGTAGGGATTGCGCTGGCCGTGCTGGCCATGGCGTGTTTCACCGCACTGGACACCACCACCAAATGGGTGTCCACCAGCGTTCCGCTGGTGATGGCGGTTTCTATTCGCTACTTATTGCAGGCCTTGATCACTTCGGCCGTGGTGTTGCCGGTCCGGGGATGGGGGCTGCTGCGCACCCGTCATCCGGGGCTGCATCTCTTGCGTGGCCTGCTGCTTTTGTCGTCGAGTTTGTTGGCGTTTTTGAGTTTACGGCATATGCCCGTGGGAGAGTTCACCGCGATCGTGCTGCTGACGCCGCTGGTGGTCACGCTGGCGGCCGCCCACATGCTGCATGAGCCGGTGTCGTGGTTGCGCAAGCTGTTGGTGGTCGGTGGTTTTGTGGGGACGATGGTCATCGTGCACCCCCGTGGACAGGATTTCAATTGGGGTCTGCTGTTTCCGGTGGGGTTGGTGATGGTCAACGCCAGCTTTCAGCTGCTCACCAGCCGCATGACCCGCACCGAAGACCCGTTGGCCATACAGGTTTACACCAGTGGGATTGGAGCCGCAGCGCTGTTGCTGGTGCTGCCCTGGTTCTGGGTCGATATTTCCACCTGGTCGCAGTGGGTGGGGCTGGCGTTTATGGCGCTGGCGGCTACGGTGGGGCATTACTTCTTCACCTTGGCCTTCAAGCACGCGCCCGTGGCCACGCTGATGCCCTATAGCTACGGGCAAATTGCGTTTGCCGTGCTGGCGGGATGGCTGGTGTTCTCCCATGTGCCCGACCACGCATCGTGGGTCGGCATGGGTTTGATCGCCCTTTGCGGCGTCGCCGGGGCCTGGCTCACCGCCCACGAGAGCCGAGCCACCGCAGAGCCGCCGGAGCACTGAGCATTAAGAACGAAATTGGCCGCTAGCCCCTGCCAATAGTGCGCAAGCAGCTAGCAATTTAATAGCGGTTTTTACCACGCCCCATCGGGCCGACCACGCCCTAGAATCAGTTTCATGCCAACATCCAAGTCCCTCGACGACCTCATCACCGTCGCCTCCCAAGAACTCGAAATCCTCAAGACCCACAAGAAAGGGCTGATGCAGCAGATTTTTCCGACCGTGGAAGGGGTGGAGGCATGAACAACCTGATTCTCTACACCACCGACGATGGCAAAAGCCAGATTCAATTGCGGGCTGATCTGGGCACGGTTTGGCTCACCCAGCTAGAAATGGCAGAGCTGTTTGATGCCACCAAGCAAAACATTTCACTACACCTCAAAAATCTCTTGGCGGACGGTGAGTTGGATGCGAATTCAGTTGTCAAGGAATCCTTGACAACTGCCTCCGACACCAAAAAGTACCGCACCCAGCTCTACAACCTCGACGCCATCCTGGCCGTGGGCTACCGGGTGCGCTCGCCGCGCGGGGTGCAGTTCCGCCGCTGGGCGTCCACGGTGCTCAAGGATTACATGGTCAAAGGCTTTGTGATGGACGACGAGCGGCTGAAGAACCCCGACGGTCGCCCGGACTACTTTGACGAGATGCTGGCGCGCATCCGGGACATACGGGCCTCGGAAAAGCGTTTCTACCAAAAGGTGCGCGACCTGTTTGCGCTGGCGGCAGACTACGACAAGACGGACGAAGCCACGCAGACTTTTTTTGCCACAGTGCAAAACCTGCTGCTTTACGCGGTCACGCAAAAGACGGC
>JBEEJM010000061.1:0-5630 GCA_041169205.1 Pseudomonadota bacterium
GCAACCCCAATCTGGGTGTCAAAACTTTGGCCGATTTGGTCCGAAAAACCAAGGAGAAAGAGTTAAGTTACGCCTCTGGTGGCCCGGGTTCACCGGGGCACCTGACGACTGAACTTTTCAAGGCAACGGCTGGCATCCAAATGTTGCATATCCCGTACAAGGGCCCAGCGCCAGCCATGCAAGACATACTGGGCGGACAAGTGGAATGCGGCTTTCTTGCAGGGCCGACCGTGTTGCCCCATGTGCGTGCAGGCCGCTTGACCGCGCTGGCCATTTCGGGTGCAAAGCGCTCCCTGTTGTTGCCCGAAGTGCCGACCGTGGCCGAGTCGGGCTACCCCGGGTTTGATGCTACTTTCTCGCTGGTATTGTTTGCCCCGAAGGGAACACCCGCACCGACGGTGCAAAGCATGCAGGTTGCCATGGTGGCCGCACTCAAGAACCCAGACCTGATTGAGAAACTGCGGTTGAGTGACCAGGAAGTGATCGCCAGCAGCGGGGCTGACGCCGCACAACGCCTTGCCGCGGATTCCAAAAAATGGGGCGATGTTGCCCGCCGGATCAAGCTCGTTCTTGAATAAAAAAAATACCCATGACCATGGATACCAAACGCCCCAACATCATCTTCATCGTTGCCGATGACCTGGGATTTGCAGACCTGGGGTGCTACGGTGGACGCGATGCGCAATTTGGCCCTGTGTCGCCCGTACTGGACCAACTCGCGGCTGCAGGATTGCGGTTTACGCAGGGTTATTCCAACTCTCCGGTGTGCTCACCCACGCGGTTTGCGCTGATGACGGCGCGTTATCAATACCGCTTGCGCGGGGCAGCAGAAGAGCCCATCAATGGCCGCAGCAAAGGCAGCGCTGTTCTGGGCCTGTCGCCGGACCAGCCCACCCTTCCATCGCAACTACTGGCTGCCGGATACCACACCGCGCTGATTGGCAAATGGCATTTGGGCTACCCCCCGCATTTCAGCCCTTTGCGGTCAGGTTATGAAGAATTTTTCGGCCCCATGTCCGGTGGCGTCGACTATTTCTCCCATGCCGGGACCAACGGACAACACGACCTGTATTGCGGCGAAGAGGAAAAAATGGAGGTGGGGTACCTGACCGACCTGCTGTCCCATCGCGCAGTGGACTATGTGCAGCGTATGGCCCCCAAGGCGGCGCAAGACAAACCGTTCTTCCTGAGTTTGCACTACACAGCGCCGCATTGGCCGTGGGAAACACGGGAAGACCATGCGCTGGCAGCTGACATCAAAAGCAATCTATTTCACTTGGATGGCGGCAATATCCACACCTACCAGCGCATGATTCACCACATGGACGAAGGCATTGGCTGGGTCGTGAACGCGCTGAAAGAAACCGGCCAACTTGACAACACCTTGATCGTTTTTACCAGCGACAACGGTGGTGAACGGTTTAGCGACAGCTGGCCATTGGTCGGTGGCAAGATGGATTTAACCGAGGGCGGAATACGCGTACCCTGGATTGCCCATTGGCCGGCGGCGATTCCTGCTGGGACGACGACGCAGCAGCAGTGCATGACGATGGACTGGTCGGCGACCCTGCTGGAATTGGGCGGGGCCGTCATGCCCACAGGCCACGCGCCAGATGGTGTTTCACTCGCACACGTCTTGCGAAACCCCAGCGCAAATTTCAGTCGACCCTTGTACTGGCGCATGAACCACCGAGGTCAGCGGGCCCTGCGTGCGGGGGACTGGAAATACTTGCGGGTGGACGGTAATGACTACCTTTTCAACATTCCGGCCGATGAGCGGGAGCGTGCCAACCTGGCAAAAAAACAGCCAGACCGTCTGGCGAACATGCGCAAACAATGGGACGACTGGAATGCAACGATGCCGCCCATTCCCGACGATGCGACCGTGAGTCTGGGCTATTCGGTCCAGGATATGCCACAGCGCTAAGCCATGGCGGGTTGCCAAGAAGTGCTACCAAAAAAATAGCTGCCTACGCATACTCCACGAGGGCTAGAGGCTTATTTGTCTTAAAAATCAGCTACGCCGACGCATTGCAAAATATGCTGCCAATGCTGCGGCTCCACCGGAGTGATAGACAGGCGGTTGCCTTTTTTGAGCATCACCAAGTCTTGCAACGCGGCGTCGGCACGCAGCTCGGGCAAGGTGAGGTTGCGCGTCTTGCGCAGCACCTGCACATCGACCAGCAGCCAGCGCGGTGCCTCGGGTTTGCTGGCGGCGTCAAAGTAGGGCGAGGCGGGGTCAAACTGGGTTGGGTCGGTGTGCGCGCCTGATGCCACCTGCGCAATCCCCACAATGCCCGGCTGGTCGCAACTGGAGTGGTAGAACAACACGCCATCGCCCACCTGCATCGCATCCCGCATGAAGTTGCGCGCCTGGTAGTTGCGCACGCCCGTCCATGGTACGGTGGCGTTGGGCGCGGCCAGCGCGTCGTTTACCGAGACTTCGCTGGGTTCGGATTTCATGAGCCAGTAGTTTTTCATGGGGGAAGGATGGCATAGTTCTACGGTTTTAAGAAGGAGCGCGCTATGCCCACCGCCTTTGGCGCATTTTTGGAATTTTTGGCACAAGATATCAGCGTGCACCCGGAGTGTCTACGGACTGCGGATGCGGTTCTTGAGCAACGGATTCAGGCGTTAACGGCCGGGGTTACCGTGGATTTAGATGCGGCCCTCTCGGTAGACGATGAATGAGCGTCAGCGCCTCTTTTTTTTGATTACCACGCATAGACGTAAATCGTTGTGCTGGCATGGGTCAACGACGAAGACACCAAGCGCGCTTACGAGAGCAGCGACGACGCGTACCGGGTATTTCGCAAGATGCTGGAGGGCGGGAATCCTCCGGATGATTGTGATGCGTTGTTACGGCAGGCTGCAGCCGCGGTTTGACGCTGGTGAGGGTAGATTTCGCGTTAAAACACGCCCAGAGCGTTGAGCACCACGGGGGCTAGAGATCCGCGGGTGATTCCCCTTCGCTCTGCATTCGGGGAGCCGACCCAGTCGCTCAGCAATTTAGCGCCCTTAGAAGCATTGCAACCAACGCAGCACAGTGCAATATTTTCTATCGTCGCAATGTTGACGTCATTGATGATGTGCTCCCAAGATCGCATTGTTTTTCTTTCAGCGCCGAACTTGACCCCGCAGTAAACGCAAATTTTGTCTCGTGCGAGGACTTCTTTTTCAACATCATTAGGGATGCCCCATTTATTTGCCATTTGTTGCACTTGAATGAATTTTTGACTACTGCATTGTCGTCAGTTCGAAGATCATCTCGCTTTGCGTTTGACCCAACAAATCAAGCCACCAAGCTGGCAGATTGGGTGTCCAGGCGTCGACCCCTATCGCCGTTGTCACAGAGGAGGTGCACCAATGATGGTGTTGATGAACGAATGCCAACAACCCCAAAATGCAAGATGGAGGGCAACTAAACACGAGAAACAGTGGGAGCCCCCAGCGACTGCTTGCTACGCGACGCTGGTTTCGCCGACAATCGCTGATGGGTAGGAAAAAAACATACATCATTATTCCGGATCGCCATCTCAATTCGGTACCCAAGACACCACACACATGCCCGAACTCGTAGACAACCTTGCTGATTTAACTGCCTTGCGGGATCGGGATGCGCTTGACGTTGCCCTCGTTACCGCCATCAACGATGTATTGCAACCGTGCACAGCCACCATTTGCCGCGTCGTGGGTGAACTGGCCAATGCGCGTTGGCGTATCTGCGCAAAATTGCAGACTGGCCAAACGGTTGCTACCAGTGATTCAACCTGGTCCAAACTGGACTTGTTGCCACTTCTGTCAGCATATCCCCTGCGTCAGCAAGCGATTGCGTCTGGCCAGATACAGAAATCTGCCAGCGGATCCAGTCTCACGGTATTTCCTTTGGGCAGTACGCCTGGCACTACAGGCGTACTGGAAATCCATACAGATGTGCCGCTGTCTCCCGCCAATCGCAATT
Source organism: Pseudomonadota bacterium (assembly GCA_041169205.1). Lineage (GTDB taxonomy): Bacteria > Pseudomonadota > Gammaproteobacteria > Burkholderiales > Burkholderiaceae_C > Allorhodoferax. The sequence continues at coordinate 3,962 of JBEEJM010000061.1, forward strand.
TGGTGAGTGGCGTTCTTCGTCTGTATCTCAACTTCTCTAATCTGCTGGATTACGGTGAGCGTGATTCTCTGACCGAGCTGCTCAATCGCAAGACCTTTGACGGAGCCTTTCTCAAAGCCACACTGGAACAGCAAGACAGCAACAAAATCCAGCAAGAGCGCCCTGCTCAGGATAAGCGGCGCGAAGTGACATCGCCTGGCACTTACTGGTTGGCCATGCTCGACATCGATCACTTTAAACGCGTCAATGACAACTACGGTCACTTGATTGGTGACGAAGTTTTGCTTCTGCTTGCCCGTCTGATGCGTGCTCACTTTCGCTTTCACGACCAACTCTATCGGTTTGGAGGGGAAGAGTTTGTGGTGCTCATGCGCTGTAATGGTGAAGCAGAAGCTGCGGGGGTGCTGGAACGGCTGCGCATCACGACGGAAAAGCACCCCTTTCCCCAAGTGGGCACCATTACCATCAGCATTGGTTTTTCGGAAATCAAAATTGGCGACACCCCCAGTGGGGCCTTTGAGCGCGCTGACAAGGCGGTTTACTATGCCAAGGAACACGGGCGCAATCAGGTCTGCAGCTACGCGGCGCTGATTTCCAGAGGCGATTTGGCAGATCAGGTAGCCAACGTAGGCGACATCGAACTATTTTAGATAGTTCACCTATTGCGATTTCAATCGCTAAGCATTTTTATGCATGAACGAGGTTTGCCCAGGCCGCCCAGTCAAGTTCAGCGACGCCGTCCGTGCTGGAGTCTCTGACAGCAGTTTGCCGCGTTTGAACACCTTGAGCCGCGTCGCTTTCAGGCGCAGCGCCTCCACCGGGTCACGCGCTTGCAGCAGCACAAAGTCGGCATTGCAGCCCTTCTCAATTCCATAGCCCTGCAGTTGCAAGATGCGCGCGGGGTTGGTGGTGATGGCGTCGAAGCACTGGCGCATGGCGGCTTGGCTCGTCATCTGCGTTACGTGCAGGCCCATGCTGGCGACGTCGAGCATGTCGGCGCTACCTAGGCTGTACCACGGGTCCATCATGTCGTCCTGGCCAAAAGCCACGGTCAGGCCAGCGGCCATGAGCTCGGGCACACGGGTGAGGCCGCGGCGCTTGGGGTAGGTATCAAACCGGCCCTGCAGGGTGGTGTTGACATTGGGGTTGCTGGCCACATGCACCTGCGCCTCTACCATCAAGCCCATGAGCTTGGTGACGTAGTAGTTGTCCATGCTATGCATGGAGGTCAGGTGCGAGCCGGTGACACGGCCGTGCAGGCCCAGGCGCTGGGTCTCGTACGCCAGCGTTTCGATGTGGCGTGAGTGCGGGTCGTCGCTCTCGTCGCAGTGCATGTCCACCAGCAAGCCACGCTCGGCGGCAAGCTCGCACAGCAGCTTCACGCTGGCTGCACCTTCCGCCATGGTGCGCTCAAAGTGGGGAATTCCGCCCACCACGTCGACACCCAAATCTAGCGCACGCTTGAGGCTGTCTGCGCCGCCTTTCGTCCTCAGCACGCCGTCTTGCGGAAAGGCGACCAGCTGCAAGTCGATATAGGGCGCGACCTGCTTCTTGACTTCCAGCAGCGCCTCGACCGCCAGCAGTCTTGGGTCGCTGGTGTCTACATGGCTACGAATGGCCAGCAGACCTTGCGCCACAGCCCAGTCGCAGTAGGTGAGGGCGCGTTCGA
>JBEEJM010000062.1:0-6242 GCA_041169205.1 Pseudomonadota bacterium
GATCAAAGAAGTGACTCCCGCGCTTTTGTAGGCATTAGCCCACCCAACGCAGGGCCGCTACCGGGGGGAAATCCCGCGAAATGCAGTGCCAGTGCGCGCCCGCATCGGGGCTAATCCACAACCCGCCAGTGGTAGACGACATGGCCAGGGTTTGGCCGTCGGCCGTCACGTCCAGGCTGTGGCGGTAGACCAGGTGGTAGGCATCTTTGGCAGGCAAGCCGTCTGCCAGCACCGTGAAGCTGGAGCCGCCATCGTCGGTGCGGGTCACCACCATCTTGCCGTCGACCGCATAGCGGTGGGTGTCGGCCAGCGCTGGCACAAACCAGGCACGCAGCGGGTTGACCGGGTCGCACGCCACCGCGAAGCCAAACCCAGAGGGCACGGGGGCGGCAATTACCTGCCACTGCATGCCTGCGTCGACGGAGCGGTAAATGCCACCGTGGTGTTGCACCCACAGCACATCGGGCTGGGCCGTGCACTGCACCATGCGGTGTGGGTCCTGGGTGTTTTGGTCACCCGCTAATTCAGCGGGCATGTAGTCGGCCCGCATGCCCTCTGCTGTCAGCGCCCAGCTGGCACCGCCATCGTGCGTTTGCCAGACGCCGCCACAGGAAATGGCCACGCTCAGGTGTTGCGGGTTGCGCGGGTCCACCAGCACCGAGTGCATGCCGGGATAGTCGTTGCCGCCGCCCATCCACCCCAGGCGGCGCGGGTCGTCCCACAGCGGGCGATTTAGCGCCCAGGTCTGGCCGCCGTCTTCGGATTTGAAAAGCCCAGCAGGCATGCAGCCAGCCCACAACACATTCGGCTCCTGCACTCCACCGGGCGTCAGGCTCCAGACCAGCTCCACGTTCCAGGGCGTGGGGTCATCCGCGGCGGGGCCGCTGGTCGGTTTCGGCGGAAAGGCGGGGGAACCCATCTCGACCCAATTCACCCCTTGATCAACACTCTTGCGCAGCTTGACACCAAAGTGCCCCATGCGCAGGGCGGCGTACCAGTGGCCGGTGCGCGGGTCTGCCAGCACCTGCGTGACCGGGTCGCCCGCAAAGTGGTGGGCCACGATGGCCCATTGCGCGGCACTGCCGCGCAGCACAAACAGGCCTTTTCGAGTGGCAAGCAACAGGGTGTTCATGGTGTCCTATCCGCCCGTCAGGGCCTGTATGACCAACACACGGTCGTCTGCGGTCAGGGTTTGGTTCAAATACTGGCGATCCAGCACCAAGGTCTGGTTCACAAACACGGCGACATGCTTGCGCACACAGCGCTGGTCGTCAAACACATAGTGGGCCAGCGCGGGTGCTGCACAGAGTGCGGCTTCCAGCACCGTGCGCAAACTGCCCGGCGCGACCTGCTGCGTGGGGCAGTCCACATGGCGACGCAAGCTGGCGGCAAACTCCACAGTGACCATGGGCTCCTCTTCTTTTCGAGGTTGCAGTATGGCAATGCCTATGGCGCTTGGCAAGTTGCCTGGTGCTGGAAGATGGCCGCGCAGCGCGGCTCAGGCGCCGTCCGTCAGATGCGCCAACGCGGCGGCAGGTGCAACGCTACGCAAATAGTCGGCCAGCGTTTTACCGGCTTCGTCGCGGAACTGGCCCGCCTGCCCGTCCAGAGGCTGGAGCGCGTCCATGCGGTCCAGCCGGAAGCTGCGAAAGTCGTGGCGCACCTCGCACCAAGCCGCCAACGTCCAGACCTTGCCCCAGTAAAAACAGCCCAGCGGACGCACCACGCGCTGGCTCAGCGTCTGCGTCGCATCGCGGTACGCCATGCTGACTTTGCGATGGTCCTGGGCGGCTTCGCGCAAAGTCTGCAGCCGAACCTGTACTTCAGGCTCCAGGCCCAGAGGCGGCGCGTAAATGGCCATGCTCTGCGCCGCCGCGCGGGCTGCTGTGGGCAAGACCGAGAGGATTTTCCCCAGCGCCACCTGCGAGGCTTGGGCCAGTGCCGGGTCTTGCCAGACCTGCGCCATGCGCACCGAGGCCACCAGCGCGCGGGCCTCGTCCTGGGTGAACATCAGCGGTGGCAATTCAAACCCCTGCCCCAGGCGGTAGCCCACACCGGCCTCGCCCTCGATGGGCACGCCCTGGTGCTGCAGATCGGCCACATCGCGGTACACGGTGCGCTCGGACACCTCGAGCCGCTGGGCCAAAAACGCCGCCGTCGTCAGCCGCCGCCCGCGTATGAGCTGCACGATCTGGAACAAGCGGTCGGCACGGCGCATGGGGACGGTGTGATTTAAAGGATTTTAGGGCTGCAGCCCCCATGATACTTGCGTAAGCAGCTACTAAAACTGTAGCAATTTCAAATCGCATGACATCGCCGTTGCGATAACACGCATGTCGTGGTCGCTCACCGAGAATAGACCGAACCGGAATTTGTAGCCCCAGTGCGCGCGGTCTTCCACAAAGTCGAATGTGTCAAGCAGCGGCGCAATGGGTGCCTCCCGTGCTGGCACATAGGCCACGTCTCTGCGGTAGGGCAAAAAACCGCCCCCCATGTCAAATGCGTAGGGCACGCCGGGCTGCACCACACCGATAGACACAAAACTTTGCAGCTTGTCCAGGCCACCCATGGTGGTGGCCGGCGCATAGTAGGCCACCCGGTCGCCGGGGACCACACGCTGGAGTGGCGCGCGTTTGCCATGGCACACCTGCATAAAGCCCTGCGCAGGTTCCGCACAGCCGCGCCGCGCGTGCTCGGCACTGGCCACGGCGATCCAGTTGCCCGGGCTGCGCTGCCCCTCAAACATCGGCATGCAGACCCACCCGGTTGCCATCCAGATCGACGATGTGGGCAAAGAAGCCCATGCCCGGCGGCAGCGCCTGACGCGGTAAGGCCACGCGCCCACCCGCGGCCACGGCGCGCTCCAAAGCGGCGTCCAACGAAGGCGATGCATCCAGGTAGACCAGGGTTCCACCGTTGGCCACTTGCGGCGCAGTGGGGCCCATCATCAGCGCACCGCCAACACCGTTTTGCATGTCATACGCAAACACCGCACCCTGGCTGGGCCCCATGGCCTCGCGGCGCATGGGGTGGCCGAGCACGGTCTCGTAGAAAGCCTGCGCGGCAGCGAGTTGGGTAGCGGGGATTTCAAACCAGGCGATGGCGTTTTTCATGGAAGCTCCTGTCAACGTTGAAGAAGCCTCGATAGTGCAGACCCCCTGCTGACAACGGGGTGTCAGCAGGCAGTTTGATTTTTTCAAAAAATGTCATAACATACAAACATTATCCAAATGAAGGGAGTCAAAATGACCGTGCATACCTACTCAAGCCGAGAGTTCACCCGGGATGTAGGGGCGGCCAAGCGTGCCGCGGCGCAGGGCCCTGTGATCATCACGGACCGAGGCAAGCCCGCTTTTGCGCTGCTAAAGATACAAGACTATTACGCGCTCACCGGCAAGCAGCAAATCTCACTGCTAGAAATGATGGACGCCATTCCGGGTGGCGAAGACATTGACTTCGAGCCCCAGAAGGCCCGCGTAGAACTACACATCCCCGACCTGGGCTAGGCCGACCATGTATGTTTTGGACACCAACGTCATTTCGGAATTACGTCACGGCAAGCCGAACCAGTCGCCTGAAGTGCGTGCTTGGGCATCGGACAAACCCGCCAGCCACTTATTTCTTTCGGCCATCACCATCCTTGAGCTCGAAAAAGGCGTCCTGGCGCTGGAGCGTCGGACACCACCACAGGGCAGCGCCTTGCGGGCGTGGCTTGCCGGGGTGAAAGTCAACTTTGCCGGACGGATATTGCCGTTCAACGAGAACACGGCCGCGCTATGCGCCGCCTTGCACGTGCCAGATCCAAAATCAGAGCGGGACGCCATGATTGCAGCCACCGCAATAGAGCACCGCATGACCGTGGTCACCCGCAACGTTTCAGACTTTGCGGGCACTGGCATCCCCTTGATTGATCCGTTTCAGCGCTGACTTTCCAACTACAACGGTAGCGCCAGCACACGCCGTGCGGCCTGCGTCTGGCCACCGTAGCCCCAGTCGGTGGCGGGCAGCTCGCGCACGATCACATAGCTGGCAGGCACCAGAGGGCGGCCCTGGCCCAGCTGGCGCTCCAGCTCTGCATAGGCCGCGGCGATAAACGCAGACTTCTCCTGCGCGGTGTTAGTGCCCTGCGTGACGCTGATTTCCAGCAGCGCCGTGGCCGCTTGTACTGCGGCGCCCCCCACATACCAGTGGGCGGCGGCCAGGTCTTCCACCACCACGGCAGTGACTTCAGCCTGCTTGCCCAAGGTGTCCGCGGTGATGCGAGTGAGTGCGGCACCCAACGCGGCATAGCGCGCGGGGCTTTGTAGTGGCGAGACTTTGAGCAGCAAGGTGGGCATGGTGAACTCCGTTGGGTTGATCGATCGAAATGCGATGGAGTGAACTTTATTGATAACTCCAATCATTGGAAACCGCAAAAAACCCATATTGGTTTTGCATTTTTTGCAAAACCAAAGCACAGACAGGCACAATGCCGCCATGCAACTCCAGTTAGATGACGTCGCCTTGTTCGTCCGCATTGCCGAGCTGGGCACCTTGTCGGCCGCCGCCCGTGAACGCAATGTGCCGGTCAGCCAGGTCACCCGCGCGTTGGCCCGCCTGGAAGCCACCTGTGGCGTGCGCCTGCTGCACCGCACCACCCACGGCCTGAGCCTGACCGACGGGGGCGACACCTTTCTCACACACGCGCGGCGCCTGCTGGACACCACGGCCGAGCTGGACAGCGAACTGCAGCGCAAAACCAGCGGCCCGAGCGGCTGGGTGCGCATCAGCGTGAGCCCGGTGATTGCCGAAATGCTGATTGCCCCCACCCTGCCCGGCCTGTACGCACGCTACCCGCAGCTGCACTTGGACGTGAGTGCGGACGACCGCATTGCCGACATGGCGCGCGATGGCATCGACATCGCACTGCGCACCGGGCAAGTCACTCAGGAAACACTGGTGGCACGCCACATTGGCAGCTTTGGCCGCACGCTGGTGGCATCGCCCGCCTACCTGCTGCGCCACGGCACGCCACACACCGTGGCAGAGCTACTGGCTCACCACCTGATCACCAACAGCGTGAGCCCGCTGCTCAACCGCTGGCCCTTGCTGAACGCGGGCAAGGACGCCTGCTTCGTGGCGCAAGGTGGCACCCGCACCGACAACTCCGGCCTGATCCTGGCCCTGGTGCGCAGCGGTGTGGGCCTGGGCCGTGTGATGGACGTGCTGGCCGCACCCCTGATTCGCAGCGGCGAACTGGTGCCGGTACTGCAAGACGACATCGACCCGCAAAACGTGCCCATCGTGGCGGTGATGCTGCAAGAGCGCCAACGCCTGCCCAAGATCCGCGCCTGCATCGACTACTGGGCCGAATGCATTGCCACCTTGGGCACACCGATAATTCCCGCATGACCGATTCCTCTGACATGGCCGACGCCCCCGTGACCGTCTTCCCCTCCGACCCCGGGCAGCCCGCGCCTATCAGCCGACCGACCGTGCGCTTCATGCTGTCCCACCCGGCGCACTTGGTGGCACTGGGATTTGGTTCGGGGCTGTCGCGCATTGCGCCGGGCACCTCGGGCACGCTGTGGGCCTGGGTGTCATTTGCCGTGTTGGCACCCTGGATAGGCGATGTGGGCTGGGCATGGCTGATTGCGCTGTCCCTGCCGCTGGGCTGGTGGGCCAGCACCGTGACCGCCCGCAATATGGGGGTACTGGACCCCGGTAGCATCGTGTGGGACGAGGTGGCGGCCTTCTGGCTGGTGCTGTGGCTGGTCATGCCCACCGGGCTGGTGGGCCAGGTGCTGGCGTTTGGCCTGTTCCGCTTTTTTGATGCCGTCAAACCCGGCCCCGTGGGCTGGGCCGACGCGCTGTTTCACCACGTCAACCCCGAGACTGACCCGCACGCCTGGCACAAGGCAGGCCTCGGCATCATGCTCGACGATTTGGTCGCAGCCGGTTGCACGGTGCTGGTGGTGGCCCTCTGGAGATTTTTATAATGCTACAAAAACAGGAGCTGTCCGCGCATATTCTACGGGGGCTAGTGGCCGATTTGCTTATAAAAAGACGGTGGAAGCTGGCGACCGCCGAGAGCTGCACGGGTGGCATGATCGCCGCCGCCTGCACCGACTTGGCGGGTTCCAGCGACTGGTTTGAGCGTGGCTTTGTCACCTACTCCAACGAAGCTAAAACAGAGTTGCTGGGCGTTGACGCGAACCTGATTGCGCAGCACGGCGCGGTGAGCGAGGTGGTGGTGCGGGCTA
>JBEEJM010000063.1:0-32238 GCA_041169205.1 Pseudomonadota bacterium
CCTGCGCGCAGGGCAAGGCCGGGTTGGTCAAGCACATGATTCAGCACGGAGCGAACGTGCAGGACACCGACGAGCACGGCCAAACGCCGTTCACCCTGGCGCTGAGTTCAGGGAGCTTTCAGGCAGTGATGCTGGTGATCGACCAGCTCAAGGCTTTAGCCGCCCCGCCCCCCGACTCGGCATTGCGCGCGCGCCTCACCGAAACTTTCAGCAAGGGCCACACGGACGCCAAAAACCGCATGGTGCAGACACTGAAAGACTGGGACCGCATTGCCAGGAATGCCGGCTCGGCCCGCGCTCGCACCATGTAATTTGGTTGGGTGGTTTGAAGCTGAACGCGGGATACATCGACTTACATCCGTAACCTCTCGCAACTGCGCACAGCACGGTTATTCCGTTAAGGTCAGTGACCCTTTGTTGGAATCAAGTTTGACGGAATCTTTATGCCCACCCCATTTAATCGCATTCACCCCCTTGTCGCTGTTGCCGCTGTATCGGTTACTTTGGTCAGTGGCCTCGGTATCGCCGCGCTCACCGGAGTTTTACCCGCTTCGCATGGACTTGCGATTGATTCACAACAGGGTGTCGCTGATCCAGTCTTCAATCAAGCAAATCAACCTGCTGTTAAACCCCCCTTGCCCGTCCATGCCAAAACTGTGACACCGCAGAAACTGGCAACCAACACGCAGGAAAAGTCGGTGGACGCGACTAGCGTTCCACCTGCGCAACATAAGCCGGTGGCTCAAAATAGTCCGGTTGGAATTGGTGTGGGTGCTTTGATTGGTGGCGTGATTGGTAACCAGTTCGGTTCCGGTGACGGTAAAACACTGGCCACGGTTGCGGGTGCCATTGGCGGTGGATATGTCGGCAACGAAGTTGCCAAGAAAAATCAAGCACAACCTTGAGGCCATGCGGCGCAATGCCGAGCGGGTGCGCAGGATGCGGCCATCCGTTGCAGTGACTCTCAGAAGCAGGGATTCGCTGATAAGTACAATCACTAGCTGATTTGTAAGGATTTCTCATGAGTTTGAAGTGCGGCATCGTTGGCTTGCCCAACGTCGGCAAAAGTACCCTGTTCAACGCCCTGACCAAGGCCGGCATTGCGGCCGAGAACTACCCGTTTTGCACCATTGAGCCCAATGTGGGCATCGTTGAAGTGCCCGACGCGCGGTTGGATGCGCTGTCTGCCATCGTCAATCCGCAAAAGGTGCAGCGCGCCATCGTGGAATTTGTGGACATTGCGGGCCTGGTGGCCGGTGCGTCTACCGGCGAGGGTTTGGGCAACAAGTTTTTAGCCCACATCCGCGAGACCGACGCCACCATCAACGTGGTGCGCTGCTTTGAAGACGACAACGTGATTCACGTGGCCGGTAAGGTGGACCCGATCTCTGACATCGAAGTGATTCAGACCGAGCTGTGCCTGGCCGACTTGACTGCCGTGGAGAAAGCCCTGCACCGCGTGACCAAAATAGCACGTTCGGGCGACAAGGAGTCCATCAAGCTGGTCGCCATTCTGGAGAAATGCCAGATTGCGCTAAACGAGGCCAAGCCGGTGCGCACGCTCGACTTCACCAAAGAAGAGCTGCCGCTGCTGCAACAGTTTTTCTTCATCACCGCCAAGCCCGCCATGTTTGTGGCCAACGTGGCCGAAGACGGGTTTGAAAACAACCCCATGCTGGACCGCCTGACCGCGTATGCCAAGGCGCAAAACGCGCCGGTGGTGGCAATCAGCGCCAAGCTGGAAGCCGAGATGTCGGAGATGACGGACGAAGACCGCCAGATGTTTCTGGAAGAGTTGGGTCAGACCGAGCCCGGCCTGAACCGCTTGATCCGCTCGGCCTACACGCTGTTGGGCCTGCAAACCTACTTCACCGCCGGAGTGAAAGAAGTGCGTGCCTGGACTATCCACGTGGGCGACACCGGTCCCCAGGCTGCGGGCGTGATTCACACCGACTTCGAGAAGGGCTACATCCGCGCCCAGACCATCGCGTATGAAGACTTCATCGCCTTCAAGGGTGAGCAAGGCGCCAAAGACGCGGGCAAGATGCGCGCCGAAGGCAAGGAATACGTCGTCAAAGATGGCGACGTGATGAACTTCCTGTTTAGCTCGTAATTTAAGACAAATCGGGCGCTAGCCCCTGTGCAATATGCGTGAGCAGCTACTAATTTTGTAGCAAATTCACCATAGCTTGACCAAACCCGTCAGCGCCGCCGTCATCAGCAAATACCGCGCAAACTTGCCGACCGCCATATACAACAGGCAGGGCCAGAACGGCAGTTTGAGCCAACCGGCCACAGCGCACAACGGGTCGCCCACCACGGGCAGCCAGGCCAACAGGCAGGCTTTGGGGCCCAGCTTTTGCAGCCAGTCCAGCACTTTCATATGGTGTTTGGAGTGCTGGTATTTGTCGGCCACGCGGTTCGCCCCGTAACCCATCCACCAGTCGACCGCACCCCCCAGGGTGTTGCCCACGGTGGCGACCAGCACCACTTGCCAGAACAGGTGGGGGTTGAGCTGCACCAGCCCGAACACCACCGGTTCCGAACCCAGCGGCACCAGGGTGGCCGAGATGAACGACACCACAAACACGGTGCCCAGGCTGTACTGGGGCAAGGCCAGCAGGGTTAAGAGGTGGTTGATCCAGTCGGGCATGAGGGCAGTGTAGGCGCTGGGGTTTTTGTGCACTGCCACAGTGGCATTTCAATTGCTGAAATTTTGGGCAGTTAGAATCACCCACGGCCTAGCCCCCAGCGCAGACCAAGCGCTTCATCCACCCCCGTTTTTGACAGAAAAGCTCATGCACATCGGCCAGTTCGCGTTGGCGAATCCCCTGTTTGTTGCGCCCATGGCGGGGGTGACCGATCGCCCGTTTCGCCAGCTGTGCAAGACGCTGGGCGCGGGCTATGCCGTGAGCGAGATGGTGACGTCACGGCGCGATTTGTGGACCACCCTCAAAACCTCACGCCGTGCCAACCACGACGGAGAGCCTGGCCCCATCGCTGTGCAGATTGCTGGTACCGATGCACAAATGATGGCCGACGCCGCTGCGTACAACATCGACCGGGGCGCGCAGATCATCGACATCAACATGGGTTGCCCGGCCAAAAAGGTGTGCAACAAATGGGCTGGCTCGGCGCTAATGCAAGACGAGGCGCTGGCCATCCAGATTGTGGAAGCCGTGGTCAAGGCGTGCGCCCCGCGCAATGTGCCGGTCACGCTGAAGATGCGCACCGGCTGGTGCCAGGCCGAAAAAAATGCCGTGGCGCTGGCCCGTGCTGCGCAGGCTGCGGGCGTGCAGATGGTCACCGTGCACGGCCGCACCCGCGAGCAGGGCTACAAGGGCGCGGCCGAGTACGACACCATTGCGGCGGTCAAAGCTGCGCTGAACATTCCCGTGGTGGCCAATGGCGATATTGACTCACCCGAGAAAGCGCGCGAAGTACTGCAAGCCACGGGCGCTGACGCGATCATGATTGGCCGCGCTGCGCAGGGCCGCCCCTGGATATTTCGCGAAATCGCCCACTTTTTGGCCACTGGCACGCACCTTGCGCCACCACTTGTCAGCGAAGTGAAGCGCCTGCTGGTGGATCATCTGCACGACCACTACAGCCTGTATGACGAGTTCATTGGCGTGCGTTCGGCGCGCAAACACATCGGCTGGTATGTGCGTGAATTGCCCGGCGGTGAAGACTTTCGTGTGCAGATGAATTTGCTGGACGACAGCGCATCGCAGGTGGCTGCGGTGGCGTGTTTTCTGGATGCGTTGAATGAAAAAATGGATCGCATTCCGGCAGTCGGTGCGAATAAGAAGATGGGACAAGATTTGATGGAACTCATAGCATGAGCAAGAAGCACATAGAAGAAACCGTGCGCATCAGCCTAGAAGGCTATTTCAAAGACCTGCGTGGCACCGAGCCCAACGACATGCACGACATGATGGTGCGGGTGGTCGAAAAACCCTTGCTCGAAGTGGTCATGCACCACGCCGAACACAACCAGTCCCGCGCCGCTCAGTGGCTGGGCCTGAACCGCAACACCCTGCGCAAGAAGCTGCTCGAACACAAGCTGATTGATTAACCCTGCACACCCGCCGTGCGCCCCTTTTTTTAACTTAAGCCTCGCCCACCCCATGAACGCACTTCTTTCTGTCTCCGACAAAACCGGCATCGTTGAACTCGCGCAGGCCCTGCACGCGCAAGGCATCAAACTGCTCTCTACCGGCGGCACCGCCAAGTTGCTTGCTGAGGCAGGCTTGCCCGTGACAGAGGTGGCCGAGATGACGGGTTTCCCTGAGATGCTGGACGGCCGCGTCAAGACGCTGCACCCCCGTGTGCACGGCGGCCTGCTGGCGCGCCGCGATTTTCCTGAGCACATGGCCGCGCTGGCCGAGCACCAGATCGACACCATCGACTTTTTGGTGGTCAACCTGTACCCGTTTGAATCGACCGTGGCCAAAGCGGGCTGCACGCTGGAAGACGCGATTGAGAACATCGACATTGGTGGCCCCGCCATGGTGCGCAGCGCTGCCAAGAACTGGAAAGACGTGGCCGTGTTGACCGACGCCGCGCAATACACCACCGTGATTGCCGAGCTCAAAGCCAGTGGCAAAGTCAGCGACAAAACCAAGCTGGGCCTGTCCATCGCCGCGTTCAACCGCATCAGCCAATACGACGGTGCGATCAGCGATTACCTGTCGGCCATTCAAATCGGCAAAGATGGTGGAGAGGGCGTCCCCGCAGGCGATAAGGCCCCCACGCTAGACCTGTTCCCCGGCCAGAGCAACGGCCGCTTTGTCAAAGTGCAGGACCTGCGTTACGGCGAAAACTCGCACCAGAGCGCCGCCCTGTACCGCGACCTGTACCCCGCGCCCGGCTCGCTGGTCACGGCCAAACAATTGCAAGGCAAAGAACTCAGCTACAACAACATTGCCGACGCCGACGCGGCCTGGGAATGTGTGAAGAGTTTCAAGACGCCCGCGTGTGTGATCGTCAAGCATGCCAATCCCTGCGGTGTGGCTGTGGGCGCGAATGCACTGGAGTCGTACAGCAAGGCGTTTCAAACCGACCCAACCTCAGCGTTCGGCGGCATCATTGCCCTGAATACGGAGCTGGACGAAGCGGCGGCGCAGCAAATTTCCAAGCAATTTGTCGAGGTGCTCATGGCCCCCAGTTTCACACCCGAAGCGCTGGCGGTGTTCAAGACCAAGGTGAATGTGCGCATCTTGCAGATCGACTTGCCCAAAGGCGGTTCCAGCAATTGGGACAACGGTCGCAACGCCATGGACATGAAGCGCATTGGCTCCGGCATCTTGCTGCAAACCGCAGACAACCATGAACTGGCGCTGAGCGACTTGAAGGTGGTAACTACCAAGCAACCGACCGCTGAAGAATTGAACGACCTGCTGTTCGCCTGGAACGTCGCTAAGTTCGTCAAGTCCAATGCCATCGTCTTCTGCAAAGGCGGCATGACCATGGGTGTGGGCGCAGGCCAGATGAGCCGTTTGGACTCGGCCCGCATTGCATCTATCAAGGCCGGCCACGCCAATCTGTCACTGGCCGGAACGGTCGTCGCCAGCGACGCCTTTTTCCCCTTCCGAGATGGCTTGGACGTGGTGGTCGATGCAGGCGCAACCTGCGTTATCCAGCCCGGCGGTTCCATGCGTGACGATGAGGTCATTGCTGCCGCCAATGAGCGTGGCGTGGCCATGGTGTTCAGCGGTGTGCGCCACTTCAGGCACTAAGATTTATAGCAAGGAGCGTGATGATGCAAGCGGTCTACCAACCCAATTCGCAACTCGACCTCAGCTTTACCCGCGTGGTCGATGTCCCCAGAGCCCAGGTGTGGCGCGCCTGGACCGAGCCTGCGTTGCTGATGCCCTGGTTTTGTCCGCTCCCCTGGAAGACCATCGCCTGCGAGATGGACTTGCGGCCCGGTGGCATCTTTCACACCACCATGCAGTCACCAGAGGGCCAAGAGTTTCCCAATGCGGGCTGCTATTTGGAGATAGTTCCCAACACCAAACTGGTCTGGACCAACGCCCTGCTGCCGGGCTACCGGCCCAGCCTGGTGACGGAGACCTGTGGCTCTGAGGACGCTGCCTTCATGTTCACCGCCATGGTGGAGTTGGCAGACGAAGGCCAAGGCACCCGCTACACCGCCACCGTGATCCACGCAGACGCGGCCGGATGCCAGAAACACGCAGCCATGGGGTTCGAAGCCGGTTGGGGTGCCGCACTGGACCAACTCGTGGCGATGGTCAAGAAAGGCATTTGACGCAGCTGTCGACCGAGGCGCTAAACAGTGTTTCGATCAGCGCGCCTTCGCGCTCTGCCACGGTGGCCAGAAAGACCTGCGCCGCATCGCCTTGGGTGCTGAGTTCGCCGAAGGTATCAAAACCCGCTTCCAGAAAGTTTTGCAGCGCACCCATGCCGCTGGCCTTGGCCGGGCCGCGCATCATGCGTAAGAGCGTGCGCAGGCCGCGTTTGCGGGTGAAATCGCTCAGGTCTTGCCCCACCCGCAGCACCGTGGCGACCTGAAAATCGCGTTCGGCGCGCTGGCCAGTGTGTTGCCAGGCTTGCACGTACAGGTGCGTGTCCAACGGGGTGCTAATGATGTTGCCTGGGGCCAGTGCCAGGCAGGCACGGGCCAGCGCTGTGTCAAGCTGTTCTGTGGCGGCGTGCAGCTCGGCCATGGCCACCGCAGTGTCAACCACCGAGTGGGGAAACAGACGTTCCAGCGGCGAGGCGATGCGCACAAACTGCGCGTCACGCTGGGTGTAATCTTTGTCGCTGTAGAGCTCGTTGAGGAAGAACAGCACCGCTGGACGAAAACGAGAACTGGCAAGCAAGTCGGTGTAGGTGGCGCGAAAGCGCGCAGCCTGAAAGGCCTTGACCGCCTGCACTGCCTGGTGCAGGACCGGATTCTGGGCGGCCAGTGCGCGGTGGTCATTGACGGCCGCGATGGCGTGGCGGATGGTGTCAGAACTGCTCATAGCACGTGCCCACGCATCAATTTGTAGTGAAATTGGCCTCTAGCCCCTGCAAACAGTGCGTGAGAAGCTATTGAATTTATAGCAACTTGAAGACGTCCGCAGCCACGGCCACGGCCTCGGCAATGTCGGCATCGGTGTGCGCTGCGCTCATGAAACCGGCTTCGTACAAGGCGGGCGCAATGTAGACGCCGCGGTCCAGCAGGCCGTGGAACAAGGTGTTGAAGCGGGCGTTGTCGGTGGTCATGACCTTGGCATAGTTTTGCGGGAGGTCCTTGAACAGAAAGAAGCCGAACATGCCGCCCTCAGAATCTCCACAGAAGTCCACGCCAGCCTTGTCAGCAGCGCCTTGCAGGCCGCTGATGAACGACTGCGTCTTGCGGCCCAGTTCTTCATAGAAGCCGGGCTTGCGAATCTCGCGCAGCGTGGCCAGTCCGCAGGCCGTAGCCACCGGGTTGCCCGACAGCGTGCCCGCTTGGTAGACCGGGCCCAGCGGAGCGAGTTGTTCCATGACGGCGCGTTTGCCGCCAAAGGCTGCCAGTGGCATGCCGCCACCAATGACCTTGCCCATGACGGTGATGTCGGGCTCGAAGCCGGGGATTGCCTTGGCGTACACGCTTTGTGCGCTGCCCAAGGCCACCCGAAAACCGGTCATGACTTCGTCAAACACGAACATGGCACCGACCTCGGTGCACAGCTCGCGGCAGCGCTTCATGAAGGGCACCGAGGCGCGCACAAAGTTCATATTGCCGGCAATCGGCTCGATGATCACGCAGGCCAGTTCTTTGCCGTGCAGCGCAAAGGCTTCTTCCAATTGGGCGACGTTGTTGTACTCCAGCACCAGCGTGTGCTGCACCACTTCGGCGGGTACGCCTGCACTGGTGGCGTGGCCAAACGTGGCCAAGCCGGAACCGGCTTTGACCAGCAAGGCGTCGGCGTGGCCGTGGTAGCAGCCTTCAAACTTGATGATCTTGCTGCGGCCGGTGGCACCGCGTGCCAGGCGGATGGCGCTCATGCCAGCTTCCGTGCCGCTGCTGACCAAACGTACCATGTCCATGCTGGGCACGAGGCTCAAAATTTCTTCGGCCAGCTCGACTTCGCGCTCCGTGGGCGCACCAAACGAGAAACCGTCCAGCGCGGCTTTTTGCACCGCTTCAAGCACGGCGGGGTGGCCGTGGCCCAGGATCATCGGGCCCCAGGAGCCAATGAAGTCGATATAGCGCTTGTCGTTAGCGTCCCAAAAATAAGCGCCCTGTGCACGCGACACAAAGCGGGGTGTGCCACCGACGGCCTTGAAGGCGCGCACAGGCGAGTTCACGCCGCCGGGAATGACTTTGCGGGCACGGTCGAAGAGTTGCTGGTTGCGGTCCATAGGGGTTTCAGTGGCGAGTGTCATTGGGAGAGATTTCAAAACTGGATTCTTGCGCTTCTTCGTCGTCGTCATCGTCTTCTGGGTGGGCCCAGAACAGGCGGTCGGGCAACACATTGCCCATGCCAGGGCGAAAGCCTGCTTCCAGGCAACGGTCCAAGTAGCTCAAGGCTTCGGTGACGGCCTCGGCCAGCTCGGTCTCGCTGGCGATGAGCGCGGCGACTGCCGCCGACAAGGTTTCGCCCGCACCTGAAAAGCTGGCTTCGAAGCGCTCAAACTTGTGGGAGCACAAAACGGCGGTGGGTGAGCTCAATACGTTGTCGATGTACTGGTCGGGCAAGGGTATACCCGTAACCAGGGTGTAGGCCACGCCAAACTCGTTGGCAGCACGCGCAATGTCGCGGGCGGTGGGGTTGTTTTCTGAATTCCAATCCGGCAACAGCCAGCGCGACAAAGTGCTGTGGTTTCCTACCAACACCGTGGTCTGTGGCAAAAGTAACTCTGTGAAAGCATCTTGATACAAATCGATACGATCTTCTTGCCACCAGGACAGATCGGGCATGTACGCCACCAGCGGCACATCCGCGTAGTCAGATGCCAGTTCGGCGATGGCGCTGAGGTTTTCTGGCGAACCAACAAAGCCGACCTTGAAAGCCTGCACAGGCACGTCTTCCAGGATGGCGCGGGCCTGCTCGGTCACCGCTTCGTCATCCATCGAGAAGTGGTCGTAAACCTCCGAGGTATCTCTGGCATAGGCCCCGGTGACGACGGGCAATGCGTGGGCCCCCACCGACGCGATCGCCATCAGGTCGGCGGTGATGCCGGCGGCCCCGCTGGGATCGTTCGCGTTGAAAGTCATCACGCTGGCCGAGGGGCCGTCGTCAATGAGGTCTTCGTCAAGGCTGGGGGGAGGTGCAAGCGGCATCATGGAACCTGTTCTTGTCGTTGCCATCAGGCAGAATGGCGCACTTCGGGCGGGCCGTCATTGTTTGACGCAATTGCCTCTATACAATCGTTGCATTCTATTCGAAGGCCCTTTAAGCTGTGACCGATACTAAAACTTGGATGTGTCTTATTTGCGGTTGGATTTACGACGAAGCTACGGGCTCTCCTGAGCATGGAATTGCTGGCGGTACCGCGTGGTCCGACGTGCCCATGAACTGGACCTGCCCCGAATGCGGCGCACGCAAAGAAGACTTTGAGATGGTTCAAATTTAGATATGGAACTTTCGGGCGGCGCAGGCTGTTTGTGAATGCAATCACCCCAAGAGGAGCAAAGCCTTGTGACTAGCAACGTATCGACATTCAAAGTGCTTGTGGTGGATGACAGCAACACCATTCGCCGCAGCGCTGAGATTTTTCTCAAGCAGGGCAACCACGAAGTGCTGTTGGCCGAGGACGGCTTTGATGCCCTGGCCAAGGTCAACGACTACCAGCCCGACCTCATTTTCTGCGATATTTTGATGCCCCGGCTGGATGGCTATCAGACCTGCGCCATCATCAAGCGCAACGCCAAGTTTGCCAACGTCCCGGTCATCATGTTGTCCTCCAAAGATGGCGTGTTCGACAAAGCCCGCGGCCGCATGGTTGGCGCGCAGGACTACCTCACCAAACCCTTTACCAAAGAGCAACTGCTGCAGGCAGTGCAGCAGTTCGGCACAGTACTACAAGGAGCTATTTGATGGCAATCAACAAGGTGCTCATCGTTGACGATTCCAAGACGGAGCAGATGTTTCTGACTGAATTGTTGCAACGCAATGGGTTCACTGTGCAATCGGCGGACAACGCCGATGAGGCTTTTAAGCGCCTTGCGGAAGACAAGCCCGACCTGATTCTTATGGACGTGGTGATGCCTGGACAAAATGGTTTCCAGCTGACGCGCGCCATTAACCGCACCCCTGAGTACTCCGGCGTTCCCATTTTTATTTGCACCAGCAAGAGCTTGGAAACGGACCGCGTCTGGGGCATGCGCCAAGGGGCGCGTGAATACATCACCAAACCGGTCAATGCGACCGAGTTGTTGGCAAAGATCAAGGCGTTGGGCTGATACCGAACGATGGCCAACCGCGAAGCACTCCGAGAACTCCAGGCCCGACTGGCCGCCCGATTGCAAGCCGCGCGTGTCGAGGGCGTTTCCGTCGCCTGGCTGGCCGTCAAGGCGGGCGGGCATAGTTACCTGCTGCCATTGGCCCAGTCGGGCGAAATTTTCCCACTGGCTAATTTGCAGCCCGTGCCCTACACCCTGGACTGGTTTTTGGGGGTATTGAACATCCGGGGCGGTCTGAATGGCGTGGTGGGTCTGGCGGCGTTTGTGGCCACAACTGGCGGCCCCGCGCGCTTGCATTCGGCCACCGCTGACATGAGCGTCGTAACACTGAACCCCCAGCTTGAGGTCAATTGCGCGCTGCAGATTGATAGTCTGGCGGGTTTGCGAGGGCCAGACGCTTTTTCTGCGTCGTCACCCGCACCCGCAGGTTCTCCCGCTTATTTTGGCAACTGTTTTGTTGGCACCGATGGTGTGGCATGGCAGGAGATCAATCTGCGCACCCTGTCCCAAACCCCCGAATTTTTGAGTATTAGCGCTTAGTCCATTTTGAAGGCCGCACCATGTCTGTTGTCGATCAGTTAAAAAACATGTTTTCCAAGAAGCCGGTGGAGTCCGAGCTGGATACCCGTTTGAGTTTGGGTACGCCCGATGACGCAGCCGGTGCAGGGAGTGGCGAGACGGTACAGCACCGGCGGGATATGGGGCCCGTCGATGGGCCGTTGTCCGCGCCGGTCCCCGTGGCGGAAGAACCTGTCGTGGAAGTGCCGGAAGACCTCGGCGACAACATCCGCGTGCCGGGCTTGGGCGTGCGTTCGGTGGCGCAGCACCAGCGCCTGCTGTTCATCTTGTTGGGCGTTGCCTTGCTGATGCTGGCGCTGGGGATTTTTTATGCCTTGGGGCAGTCCGACAAAGTAGCCCAGCAGCTTGGCGCTACCGGGCAATCGTTGATGCAGTCGCAACGGCTTGCCAAATCGGTGACCCAGGCGTTGGTGGGCAGTGCCCAGTCGTTCCCTGACGTGATGGAGAGCGCCGACGTGTTGGCAAAGACCACCCGTGGCCTGATGGACGGGGATGATGCCCTGCGGATCGTGGCCTTGGACAATGGCTACCAGCCCGAGCTGGAAAAAGTGATACCGCTGGTGGAGCGTGCGGAGAAAAACGCCAAAACGGTCATGGGGCAGCAAAAAATCCTGATGCAGATTGGTTCTTCACTGCGCGTGATCAACCGGCAGTCTTCCGATTTGCTGGAAATTGCAGAAACGGTGTCCTCCCTGAAGCTGCAACAAAACGCACCTTCCGTAGAAATTTCGGCAGTGGGTCAACTGGTGATGTTGACCCAGCGCATTGGCAAGTCGTCGAACGAGTTTTTGACATCCGAGGGTGTGAGCCCAGAAGCGGTGTTTTTGCTGGGTAAAGATCTCAATACTTTTAAAGACATTGCGCAGGGCCTGCTCAATGGCAACACTGAGCTGCACCTGTCCGCCACCCGCGATGCCGCGACACGCGAGCAGCTAGAGGCGCTGATCAAGCTCTATGACCTGACGCGGATTCAGGCAGGGGCCATTTTGGGTAATTTGCAGGGACTGGTGGCAGCGCGCGAGGCGCAAACCTCCATCATTGCGGATAGCGAACCACTGCGGCGTGACCTCGAGGCTGTGCAGACCAAGCTGGCGGAACAAACCGGCATTGGCGGCGGCTCCATGGTGTTGCTGGCGACGGCTGCCGTGTTTGCGCTGCTGTGCGCGGGCGGGCTGTCGTATGTGCAGCTTAAAGACGTGAGCAAACGCCAGGTGGCCGCGGAAGACCAGCGTCTGGAGGCCGAACGCCAGGAGCAAGAAGCCAAGCGCGTCAATGATGCCAATCAGGCCGCCATTTTGCGGCTGATGAATGAGTTGCAGACGGTCGCTGAAGGTGACCTGACGCAGGAAGCCACGGTGACCGAAGACATTACCGGTGCCATCGCCGACTCGGTGAACTACACGGTAGAAGAACTGCGGTCCCTGGTGTCCAACGTGCAGAGCACGGCGGCACGTGTGGCGCAAACCACGTCCGAAGTGGATGCGACCTCCACAGAGCTGCTCGCCGCTTCCAACGAGCAGCTGCATGAAATTCGCCAGACCGGTCAGTCGGTGGTGGAAATGGCCGGGCGTATTAACGAAGTGTCCGTGCAGGCGCAGGAGTCGGCCCGCGTTGCGCGCCAGTCGTTGCAGGCGGCCGAATCCGGACTGTCTGCGGTGCAAAACGCGATTGGCGGTATGAATGCCATTCGTGACCAGATTCAAGAAACCTCCAAGCGCATCAAGCGCCTGGGCGAGTCGTCGCAAGAGATTGGTGAAATCACCGAGCTGATTTCGGACATTACCGAGCAGACCAACGTGCTGGCGCTCAACGCGGCTATTCAAGCGGCATCGGCTGGCGAAGCCGGGCGAGGCTTCTCGGTGGTGGCCGAAGAAGTGCAGCGGTTGGCAGAACGCTCCGCAGATGCCACGCGACAGATTTCTGCGCTGGTGAAAGCTATTCAGACCGATACCCAGGACGCCATAGGCGCGATGGAGCGCTCTACCCAGGGGGTGGTGGAGGGGGCCAAGCTGTCGGACAACGCCGGAACGGCACTGACCGAAATTGACCGCGTGTCGCGCCGAGTGGCCGACCTGATTGAACAAATTTCAAATGCCGCTTCGCGTGAGGCCGGTTTGGCCAATGTGGTGGCGGACAACATCCAGCACATTTTTGCAGTGACCGAACAGACTGGCGAAGGCACGCGCGTCACGGCGGGGCAGGTGCGTGAGCTCTCCCGCATGGCAGAAGAGTTGCGCCAATCGGTGTCACGTTTCAAGATCGCTTGACCCCACGTCACCGGAGTGCCCGAACCCATGTCATCGAATCCTGCTGCTGTCGCGGAGATTGATCCGGCCCTCAATGACCTGGGCCCCTTGGCATGGGTGCTGGAGGAACTGCGTAAATCATTGGATGGCGCGACCAAAGCCATGCGCCGTTTCGTGCGGGATGCCGAACTCGCGCGCGGCTCGGATCTGACCGACCTCGATGCCAGCCACTTGCGCATTGCCCGCCAGCAGCTGCACCAGGCGGTGGGCGCGCTGGAAATGGTGGGTATGGTGGTTCCGGCCAAAGTGCTGCGCGGTATGGAAGCGCTGGCACAACGGTTTGTGCAGCGTCCCGAGCTGTGCAGCGATGATGCCGCCGCGCGCCTGGAGCGCGCCAGTTTTGCGCTGACCGAATATCTGGAGGGTGTGCTCAAGGGTAAAGACGCCTCACCCGTAGCGTTGTTTCCGCAGTACCGCGCCGTCATGGAGTTGGCCAGTGCAGACCGGATTCACCCGGCAGATCTGTGGTCCACGCAATGGCGTTGGAATAGCGTTGCGCCGGACAGTGAAGTTGCTCCGCGCAGCTACGAGCCTGAACTGCGTTCGCGTCTGGACCAGGCGGTGCTCAAGTTTGTAAAAACGGGCGATGCCGAATCCGCGTTGCGCATGTCGAGGTGGAGCCTTGGCTTGGCGGCGGGGCAAACGGAGACGGAGCCGCGCACTTTTTGGTGCATCGTTGCGGGCTTCTTTGAAGCCGCTGGTTTGGGGCTTTTGCCCAAGGATGTGTACACCAAGCGCACCGCTTCCCGAATTTTGCAGCAGTATGCGTCGCTGGCAAAAGGCATCACCGATGTGTCTGACGGGTTGGCGCAAGACCTGGTGTTTTTCTGCTCCATTGCGGTACCACCGGAAGGGCAAGCAGCGCCAGCGCTGACTGCCGTGCGCAAGGCCTATGGCCTGGTCAACACACGGCCGATCGACTATGAGACCGAACAGTTTGGCCGATTTGACCCGGCGTTACTGGTGCTTGCACGTAAACGCATTGCTGCGGCCGCTGAGACGTGGTCGGCACTGGCCGGTGGCGATACCCATCGACTGAAAATGGCCGCCGAGCAATTTGGCGCAGTGGCCGATTCGATGGTGAAGCTGCACCCCGAGAGTGCGCCACTGGCACGGGCCCTGCAAGGTGCCATTGACGTGACTGTGCGTTCCGGTGCTGCTCCCTCACCCGGCGTTGCCATGGAAGTGGCGACCACCGTGCTGTATCTGGAAGCTGCCTACGAAGACCTTGACCCGACCGACAGCCACATGGTCGAGCGTGGAGTGCGGTTGGCGCAGCGTCTGCAAAATGTAAGTGATGGCGGTGAGTCCGAGTCCATGGAAACATGGATGGAGGAGCTTTATCGCCGCGTGAGCGACCGCCAGACCATGGGCAGCGTGGTGGACGAGTTGCGCTCCAACCTCAGTGAGGTGGAGTCTTCCCTGGACCAGTTTTTTCGCAACCCGGCGGATAAAGCCCCCTTGCGTGAAGTGCCCAGTCAGCTGTCGCAAATGCGTGGCGTGTTTTCTGTGTTGGGGTTGGATCAGCCTTCATTGGCGGCATTGCGCATGCGTGCAAGTGTCGAGAAATTTTTAGTCGATGATGTGGACGCCGATGCGGCACGCACTGGTATTTTTGAAAAACTGGGCAACAGTCTGGGGGCCTTGGGCTTTCTGATCGACATGCTGAGCTACCAGCGCGCGCTGGCAAAAAAACTGTTTGTGTATGACGAGGAGCTGGGCGAGTTCCGTCCATTGATGGGCCGCGAACGTTCGGTGGCACCCCCGGTGTCGATCCCGGCTCCATTGACTGCGACGCCACCTCAAACGCCTGCACCGGCCCTGATGCAGCACGCTGTTGCCCGAGCGCCCGAGCAAGACGATGAAGACGATGCCGAGCTGCTGGAGATTTTTCTGGACGAGGCACGCGAGGTTGCGCATAACGGCTTAGAAGCCGTGCGCGCGTTGGCGCAAGACCCCGCGAACTTAGCCGACCAAACCACGTTGCGCCGCGCTTTTCATACGCTGAAGGGCAGCTCACGCATGGTGGGTCTCAACGAATTTGGTGAGGCCGCGTGGGCCTACGAGCAGTTGCTCAATGCCTGGTTGGCGGAGCAGCGACCTGCAAGTGACGACCTGATCTCACAGTCGGGTGCTGCTATGGCAGCCTTGGGACACTGGGTTGAAGATATTGCCGCGCATCAAGACGCCGGTTGGAGTGCGCAGGATTTCCGCAATGCGTCCGATGCCCTGCGCTTGCACGGCACCGTAGTACCACTGCGTACACCCGGCCAGGTGGAAGAAAGTGTCGATGCCGACGAATCGGTAGATCAGCCAGACTTTGTGTCGACGCAAATGTTCGAGATGCCGGAAATTTCCGAAGCGCCCGATACGCTCGATACGCCGGTGCATGATGCCCCGCTCGATTCAAGGCCTTCGTTTGAATCTACACAACTGGTCGACAGCCTGTTTGCAGAGCAAGACAGTGTGCGGCCCGACTTTCAGAACACCCAAACCTTTGACTTTGAGTCGACCCAGGCTTTTGATTCCAGCAAGGAAGGGGGGGCGCCTGCACCTGTGCAAGACCCGCTGGCGGATTTGGATCTGGGCGACTTCGACTTTGGCATACCCGCATTGGTGCCCGAGCAAACTGAAGCACTGATTTCGTCTTTCCCGGAATTGATTGCCTACACGCCTGTGGCCCCCGAATCGGAGCCAGAAGTACACGAAGAGCAGGTCAAGGTCATTGGTGCATTGCGTCTGAGCATTCCCCTGTACAACGTTTACCTGAATGAGGCCGACGAATGGTCGCGCCGTTTGCAGACGGAGTTGAGTGAATGGGCACTGGAATTGCACCGTCCTTTGCCAGATGCTGCGGTCGCGCTTGCGCACTCCCTGGCGGGTAGTTCCGCCACCGTGGGTTTCACTGCGTTGTCGGAGATGGCGCGTGCGCTAGAGCATGCACTGGAGCATGTGCATCTGCATGGTCAGGGCGAGGCCGGACACGCATTGGTGTTCAACAATGCCGCAGAAGATATTCGCCGTCTCTTGCACCAGTTTGCTGCCGGTTTCCTCAAAGAACCCGATGCTGCGGTGATGGAAGCCCTGCAGTCGATCATCGAAATTGAATTTATCGCGCCGCAGCTGGAGCGGGATTCTGAGCCGGGCAAAGAAGTCAGTGAATCGCGCTTCATGGAAGATGCCGAGACGCTCACACCAACTGACCTCTCGGGCTTCGATCTGTCGCAGTTTGAAACCGAAGCAGTTGCGCCAACGGTGACACCAACGATTGTGGTACCCCTGGCAGCAGCGCCGCTGAATGTGGTGAGTGCGTACGAAGATATTGAAGCGGTAGACCGGCTTGATCCGGATCTGCTGGCCATTTTTGAAGAAGAAGCCCATGAGTTGCTTCCCGCATTGGGTACGGCGCTGCGCCAATGGGTCGCGCGCCCCGACAACCTGAGTGCGCGCGGTGAGGTTTTGCGTGTGTTGCACACGCTCAAAGGCAGTGCCCGGCTTGCTGGCGCGATGCGTTTGGGTGAGATGGCGCATCGCATGGAATCCAGCATCGAACACATTGGTTCGGAGAACTTACAGGCCGTTCAGCTTGAGCCTTTGCTGGGCCGATTTGATGCCTTGCAAGCCAACTTTGATGCGTTAAGCCACGCGGCACCGCTGACGCCTGCGGCTGAGCCGAAAACCATCGCAGCCCCAATACGCGATGTACGCACGCATGCGCGGCCCAACAGCGGTCAGTTGGTGCGCGTGAAGTCGCAATTGCTAGACCGCCTGGTTAACCAGGCTGGCGAGGTGATGATCAGTCGCTCGCGCATGGAGTCGCGGCTGGTGCAGCTGCGTACGTCGCTCTCGGAGTTGGATGGCAATCTGAATCGCCTGCGCCAGCAGTTGCGCGACGTTGAGTTGCAGGCCGAGACGCAAATGCAGTCTCGCCTTGCACAGACCAAAGATGCCGCCAAGGGATTTGATCCGCTGGAATTCGACCGTTTCACCCGCGTGCAGGAACTGACCCGCATGATGGCCGAATCGGTCAATGACGTGGCTACCGTGCAGCGTAGTCTGCAACATACGCTACAAGGCACCGAGGATGATCTGGTTGCCCAGGGACGACAGGCGCGCGAGTTGCAACGTGATTTGTTGCGCACCCGCATGGTTGAGTTTGATAGCGTGTCCGACCGCCTGTACGGCGTGGTACGGCAGGCGGCCAAAGAATCCGGAAAACAAGTCAAGCTGGACGTCGTGGGGGGTGCTATCGAGATGGACCGGGGTGTCCTGGACCGCATGACCCCTGCGTTCGAACACATGCTGCGCAATGCGGTGGCGCACGGCATTGAAGATGCCGCGGTGCGGACCAAGGCGGGTAAACCGGCCATTGGCACCATCACCATCTCGTTGCACCAGGAAAGCAATGACGTGTCCGTTGCTTTTCAGGATGACGGCGGTGGGTTGCACCTTGACAAGATTCGCGCCAAAGCGGTGGCCAATGGGTTGATCGCCGCCGATGCGGAGTTGACGTCTGCGGATGCGACCAATCTGCTCTTTACGCCGGGTTTTTCCACGGCAGACCAAGTCACCGAAATGGCGGGTCGCGGCATTGGCATGGATGTGGTGCGCACCGATGTGAATGCCTTGGGCGGACGCATAGAAACCGCCACAGAGCCGGGCCAGGGCAGTACCTTCAAGCTGGTGCTGCCTTTGACGACGGCTGTCACGCAGGTGGTGATGCTGCGCATGGGCGATTTCACCATTGGGGTGCCGGCGAACTTGATGGAAACGGTGTTGCGCATTCCTTCCGCCGACTTGGATCAAGCGTATGCCGACGATGCTTACACCATGGCAGGCCATGCCATGCCCTTCTTTTGGGCCGGTGCGCTGCTGCAGATTTCCGCACGCAGCCACGAACCAGCTTCCAAAAATTCGCATGTCGCAGTGTTCCGCAGTGCTGGCCAACGCTTGGCCATGCATGTGGATGAGGTCTTGGGTAACCGCGAAGTCGTGGTGAAAAACCTGGGCCCCCAGTTGGCACGCTTGCCCGGATTGGCCGGCATGTCCGTGCTGGCTTCGGGTGCGGTGGTGCTGATCTATAACCCGGTCGCTTTGGCGACGGTGTATGGCGATCAGGCGCGCAAGGTGCGCCGTGCTGCCGCGTCTGGTGAGGTGGTCAGCATCGCCAATATTACGGCTGAGGCAGATCTGTTGCCGCTGGTACTGGTGGTGGACGACTCCATCACGGTGCGACGGGTAACCCAGCGCCTGCTCAAGCGGGAAGGTTACCGCGTGGTCTTGGCCAACGACGGCCTGCACGCACTTGAAAAGCTGCAGGAAGAAAAACCTGCGGTGGTGCTCTCCGATATCGAGATGCCGCGCATGGACGGTTTTGACTTGGTGCGAAACATCCGTGCTGACGACAAGCTGCGGGATTTGCCCATCATCATGATCACCTCGCGTATTGCCGAGAAGCACCGGGAGCACGCCAAAGAACTCGGCGTAGACCACTACCTGGGCAAGCCTTACGCAGAAGACCAGTTGCTGGAGTTGGTGCGCGGCTATTGCGCCGTGCCCGCAGCGTCCTGATCGGTCTTGCGTATGACGCCATAGCGCAACAAGGTGCGTGCTCTTGCGCGCGCATGGTCGACGATAGGTTCTGGGTAGTCTCGGCCCAGCACAAACCCTGCTGCTGCCATTTCTAGCGGTTTGGCTAACCAAGGCGCATGAATGGCCTTGGGGCCTAGCGCGGCCAACTGGGGCAGGTAGCGCTTGATGAACTTGCCTTCTGCATCAAACTTTTCACTCTGATTGGTGGGGTTGAAGATGCGGAAATAGGGTTGGGCATCGCAGCCGCTGGAACTTACCCATTGCCAGCCGCCGTTGTTGGCCGAAAGGTCAAAGTCGTTGAGTTGCTCCGCGAAATAGCGCTCGCCCCAGCGCCAGTCGATGCCCAAATGCTTGACCAGAAAACTACCCGCCACCATGCGCAAGCGGTTGTGCATGTAGCCGGTCTGGTTGAGCTGCAACATGGCCGCATCCACCAGCGGGTAGCCTGTGCGCCCCTCACACCAGGCCGCAAAGCGGGTTGCAGCTATCTCGCCTTCTTCCCAAGAAATCTGGTCATATTCCGGTTTGTAGGCACCAGCCGTCACGTGCGGATAGTTAGCCAAAATTTGAAAATAGAAGTCGCGCCAGATAAGCTCTCCCAACCAAGTGGACGCCCCTTCGCTGCCGGTTAACTGTTGCTGCAAGGCCAACTGCACCAATTGCCGGATGGACACCGTGCCAAAGCGCAGGTGCACGCTCAAATAGCTGGGGCCTTTCACCGCGGGAAAGTTGCGTGTTTCAGCGTACGCGTCCATGCGTTTGCAAAAATCGACGACCAACGATTGCGCGCCCGATTCGCCTGTGGGTATTTTGAGTCGCTGCAAGTTGCTGCTCTCGAAGCCCAGCTCGGCGAGATCCGGAACAACACAGGCATAGTGCGCCGGGCGCGGTGCCAGCGCTTGGGCAAAGGGCGTGACTTGGTAGGGGGCGACTGGACTGTCACCCAGCTTGGCGCGCCATGCCCGCGCGTAGGGCGTGAACACACCGTAAGGCTTGCCCATTTGTGTCAGCACTTCGCGTCGCTCGAAAATCACGTGGTCTTTGCAGGTGACAAACGCGATCCCCAACTTCGTCAAGCGCCCGGCCACCAAGGCGTCGCGTGCAACCGCCTGGGGCTCATAGTCGTGGGCCGCAAACACGGCGTTGACACCCAGCTCCTGTGCCAGCCGGGGCACGGCGTCCGATGCCACCGCGTGCAGGACGATCAGGCCCGCGCCATCTTGCTGGGCCAGCGCGCGCAGGTTGGCATCCAGTTCGGCCAACGACTCACGGATGAACTCGACCCGACGGTCCCTGCGCGGCAAGGTGTCCAGAATATCCTTGTCAAAAACGAAACCGCAATGCACCTGCGCGCAGGCTTGCAGGGCTGCGCTGAGCGCGGCATTGTCTTGAGTCCGAAGGTCGCGGCGAAACCACACCAGACCGCTATCAAATTGCTTGTGCATTGCAACCGCTAAAATTGGAATATGTCCGGCGATTCTGCACCCATCAACCTCACGAACCACTTCTTGATTGCAATGCCCGCCTTGGACGATGCGATATTCTCCAAAAGCGTGGTCTACGTCTGTGAACACACCGAGCGCGGGGCGTTGGGCCTGATGATCAACAAGCCCGCCGAGCTCAAAATGGTGACCTTGTTTGAGAAGGTGGACTTGCCCCTGAACCGTGCCGACGTCGCCAACAGCCCCGTGTTTCAGGGCGGGCCGGTGCAGACCGAGCGCGGCTTTGTGTTGCACGTGCCGATTTGGGTGTCCCAAGACCAACCCGCTGAGTCGCTGTATGCGTCCACCATGCTGATCCCCGGCGGGCTGGAAATGACCACTTCCAAAGACGTGCTCGAAGCCATTGCCAGCGGTGCCGGTCCCCGCAAGGTGCTGGTGTCGCTGGGGTACTCCGCTTGGGGCGAAGGCCAGCTAGAGACCGAGCTCGGCGAGAACAGCTGGCTCACCGTCCATGCCGACCCCGAAATTATTTTTGACACCCCGGTTGCACAGCGCTACGACAAGGCGCTGTCTTTGTTGGGCCTGCAGGCCTGGATGATCTCGTCCCAAGTGGGGCACGCATGAGCGCAACGCCTGGCACCTCTGCACAGGCGGTGCCCGCGTCGCTGTCCACCTTCATCGCATTCGATTTTGGGATGAAGCGCACCGGTGTTGCGGTGGGCAACCGTGTCTTTGGCACCGCGCAGCCGCAGGGAAGCATCGCTGCCCAAGGCGACGCGCGGTTTGTGCAGATTGCGCAGCGCATCAAGGAATGGCAGCCCGACGCCATCGTCATTGGCGTACCCTACCACCCGGACGGTGCGGCCCATGAAAACACGGTACGGGCCCAAAAATTTGGCCGTCAGCTGCACGGGCGATTTCAGTTGCCCGTGTTTGAGGTGGATGAGCGCTACAGCACCACCGAGGCACTGGCCGCAGGGGCTAAGGATGCCGACGCCGCCTCGGCCTGCATCATTTTGGAACAGTTTTTGAGGAGTCTTTCTTGACGACACTAGCATTAGATGCGGAAGCGCTGTACCGTGAGTTGTTGCGCGGCGTGCAGCAACTGAGCAGTGCAGAAACCCGATTGGTGGGCATTACCTCCGGTGGTGCCTGGTTGGCCGAACGCCTACAGGCGGACTTGGCGTTACCCGGCAAGGCGGGTGTGATTTCTTCCTCCATGCACCGCGACGATTTTGCGCAACGCGGCCTCTCCAGCGGCGGGCAAACCCAGCTGCCGTTTGATGTGAACGGGGCCGATATTGTGGTGCTTGACGACGTGCTCTACACCGGGCGCACCATCCGCGCCGTCATCAACGAATTGTTCGACTATGGCCGCCCTGGTAGTGTCCGGCTGGCCGTGCTGGTGGACCGTGGCGGGCGCGAACTGCCGGTGCAGGCCGACTTTGCGGCTGCGCGTATTAGCCTGGGCAAAGACCAGTCGCTGGCGTTGGCCCGCAGCGATGCCGGGGTCTTCAGTTTCAATCTGAAAGGGAACTAGCGCGTGCTGTACAAACGCAACCCCCAACTCAACAAAAATGGCGAGCTGATCCACCTGTTGTCGGTGGAAGGCCTGCCCAAAAGCATCCTCACGCATATTCTGGACACCGCCACCAACTTTGTTTCGGTCAACGACCGCGAAGTCAAGAAGGTGCCGCTACTGCGCGGCAAAAGCGTGTTCAACCTGTTCTTCGAGAACTCCACGCGCACCCGCACCACATTCGAGATTGCTGCCACGCGCCTGAGCGCCGATGTCATCAATCTCGACATTGCCCGTTCCAGCGCCTCCAAGGGCGAGTCGTTGCTCGACACCATTGCCAACCTCAGCGCCATGGCGGCTGATATGTTTGTGGTGCGCCACGGCGAGTCGGGTGCGCCCTACCTGATTGCCCAACACGTGGCCCCCCATGTGCACGTCATCAATGCTGGCGACGGACGCCACGCCCACCCCACTCAGGGGCTGCTGGACATGTTCACCATCCGGCACTTCAAAAAAGACTTTTCTAACCTCACCGTGGCCATCGTGGGTGACGTGCTGCATTCGCGCGTGGCGCGCTCGGATATTCACGCGCTCACCACGCTGGGCTGCGCCGAAGTGCGCGTGGTGGGGCCTAAGACTCTGGTGCCATCCGACATGGCGCAGATGGGCGTGCGGGTGTGCCACACGCTGGAAGAAGGCATCAAGGACTGCGACGTGATCATCATGCTGCGCTTGCAGAACGAGCGCATGAGTGGTGCGCTGCTGCCCTCGATGCACGAGTTTTTCAAGAGCTTTGGCCTCACGCCAGAAAAATTGCAACTGGCCAAACCTGACTGCATCGTGATGCATCCGGGCCCCATCAACCGCGGTGTGGAAATTGACTCTGCGGTGGTGGACGGCAAGCAAAGCGTGATCTTGCCGCAGGTGACGTTTGGTATTGCCGTACGCATGGCGGTCATGAGCATCGTGGCGGGGAATGAAGCATGAAGATACTGATTAAAGGTGGCCGCGTCATCGATCCGGCCAGTGGCTTGGATGAAAAAGCCGATGTAGCCCTCGTGGATACTGCGGTGGTAGCTATCAAAAATATAGCGACTGACTTCACCCCCGACCAGACGATTGACGCCACGGGCTGCATCGTCATGCCCGGTTTGGTGGACTTGTGTGTGCGTTTGCGCGAGCCCGGCCACGAGCACGAGGGCATGCTGGCTTCTGAGCTGGCTGCCGCTGTGGCGGGTGGTGTGACCAGTGTGGTGTGCCCGCCCGATACCGAGCCGGTGCTGGATGAAGCCGGCTTGGTCGAAATGCTGCGCTACCGCGCCGAGCGTCTGCACCAGGCGCGGGTGTTCCCCATGGGCGCGCTGACCCGCGGCCTCAAGGGTGAAATACTGACCGAAATGGTGGCGCTGACCGAGGCGGGCTGCGTGGCCTTTGGCCAGGCCGAGGTGCCGCTGCTCAACACCCAGGTCACCCAGCGCGCGCTGCAATACGCCAGCACGTTTGGCTATAGCGTGTGGTTGCGCCCGCAAGAGTTTCATCTGGGCAAGGGCGTGGCCGCCAGCGGGCCGTTGGCCACGCGCATGGGCCTCTCGGGGGTTCCGGTCGCGGCGGAAACGATTGCGCTGCACACCATTTTTGAGCTGGTGCGTGCCACCCGCGCCCGCGTGCACCTGTGTCGCATCAGCAGCGCCGCCGGTGTCGAGCTGGTGCGCCAGGCCAAGGCCGAAGGCCTGCCGGTGAGCTGCGATGTCAGCATCAACTCGCTGCACCTGACCGACCTGGACATTGGCTACTTTGACAGCCGCATGCGCCTGAACCCGCCGCTGCGCCAGCAGCGCGACCGCGACGCCCTGCGTGCCGGTTTGCTCGACGGAACCATTGACGCGCTGGTGTCTGACCACACCCCGGTGGACGAAGATGCCAAGGCCTTGCCTTTTGCCGAAGCCGAGCCCGGTGCCACTGGATTGGAGCTATTGCTAAGCCTGACGCTCAAGTGGGCGCAAGACAGCGGCACGCCGCTGGCCCAGGCTTTGGCTGTGGTTACCAGCCAGCCAGCCGCAGTGCTGGGTGGCTCGGTCGGCGCGCTGGCTGGCAGCATGGGTCGCTTGGCGGTGGGCTCCGTGGCCGATCTGTGCATTTTTGATCCGCAAGCCGCCTGGGTGGTGGAGCCCGCTGCGCTGCGCAGCCAGGGCCAGCACACGCCGTTTGGGGGATACGAGTTGCCGGGCCGGGTGCGCGCCACGCTGGTGGGTGGCAAAGTTGCCTACGCGGCCTGACCTGCGCTGCGCATGAAGCAGCTCACGGCGGTCTGGCGTTTGCTGCGCGTCGTGCTGCATTTGCTGCACGGCGTGTGGATCATTCGCCGTACCTTTCCAGGTCTGTCTGAAATCCAAAAAGAAGAGCGTGTTCAGGCCTGGGCCCGCGCTCTGCTTGCGCAGCTAGCTATCAAATTAGTAGTAAACGGGCAGCCACCACTGGGCGGCCCCGTGCTGCTGGTGGCCAACCATATCTCGTGGCTTGACATCGTGGTGATGCACGCCGCACGCCATTGCCGGTTTGTTTCCAAGGCCGATGTGCAGCATTGGCCGGTGGTTGGCACCCTGGCCGATGCGGCGGGCACGCTGTACATCACCCGCGAGTCGCGCCGCGACGCCATGCGCGTGGTGCACCAGATGGCTGAGCGACTGCAGGCGGGCGACGTGCTGGCCGTGTTTCCAGAAGGCACCACGGGCGACGGCAGCCAGGTCATGCCGTTCCATGGCAACCTGATTCAGGCCGCCATTTCTGCCAGCGCAACAGTGCAACCCGTCGCCATGCACTTTGCCGACACCGTGACGGGAGCCATGAGTTTTGCCCCCTGTTACATCGGGGATGACACGCTGCTGCAAAGCCTGTGGCGCACCCTCACCACACCGAATCTCGAAGCCGTGGTCAGCTTTGGTACGGCGCAAACAGCGCAGGGCCGGGACCGTCGCGACTGGGCGCACGACTTGCGGCAGGCCGTGATCGACCTGCGCGCAGACCCTAGTCTTCGCGTCTGAACGTCACCACGTGGTCCACCTGGGGGCGGATGCCAATCCATTCGCCCAGAGAGTGGTCATGGTGGCTGGGCACATGGGCCATCACCGTCAGCCCACTGGCCAGGCGCAAGGTGTACAAAAACTCGGAACCCCGAAACGCCTTGCGCGTGATTTCGGCCTTCACCGGTGCTGCATCGTCATGCACGATGTCGTCGGCGCGCAGCAAGATGTCGCACTCGCCATTCGGAAATGCGCTGGGCAGGGGGCACTCGGCTACCCCTCCCAAATCGCCCAGCGGCGTCTGCACCACCATCTGGCCGTGGCGCTCCAGAATGCGGGCCGGGGCAAATACCCCGTGGCCGATAAAGTTGGCCACAAAGCGCGTGGCAGGGCGGTGGTAGAGGGTGTAAGCGTCGTCCCATTGCTGCAACTCGCCCTCGTGCATGACGCCAATCATGTCGCCGATGGCAAAGGCCTCGAGCTGGTCATGGGTGACGAACAAGGCGGTAGCTCCCGCGGCTTTCAGAATGCCGCGCACCTCATGCGCCAGGCGTTCACGCAGGTCGACATCCAGGTTGGAAAACGGCTCGTCGAGTAGCAGCAGCTGCGGCTTGGGTGCCAACGCGCGGGCCAAGGCCACGCGCTGTTGCTGCCCGCCCGACAGCTCATGGGGAAAGCGTTTGGCAGAACCTTGCAAGCCCACCCACTCCAGCACTTCGGCCACGCGCTCGGCACGTTGCGCCGGTGCCAGGTGGGCAATGCCAAACGCCACGTTGCGCCCTATGTCCAGGTGCGGAAACAAAGCGTAATCTTGAAACACCATGCCAATGCGCCGCTGCTCGGCCGGCACCCGGGTGTGTGCGTCACTGACGATGTGTTTGGCCAGGGCGATGGAGCCGTCGCTGGGGTTTTCCAGTCCTGCCACTGCGCGCAGCAGGGTGGTCTTGCCGCAGCCCGAGGGGCCGATGAGTACGCCAATATCGCCGGTGCGCAAGCCAAACGACACGTTTTTTACCGCAGCATGGCTGCGGCCCGCATAGGTAACAGTGAGTTGGGAGACCTCGAGAAACATGCTCCGGATTGTAGATGCCAGATGCATACAATTCTCATTTAGACGCAATCCGCCAACCACCTCCTTACGCATGTCCACCTTTCGTCCCAGCCACGGTTTGCTTCTGCTGCTCATCAGCGTGCTGATGCTGCCGGTATTGGCGGTGCTGGCCTCGTGGCTGCCCTTGGGCGCGCCCATCGGAGCCGCGTTGGCCATCCTGCGCGAGATGGCGGCTACCGTGTTGCCGGAGTACCTGGGTACCACCGTGTTGCTGTGTGCCATGGTCGCCGTGGGGGTGATGGCCTTTGGGTTGAGCACTGCGGCGGCCGTTACTTTATTTGAGTTTCCTGGGCGGCGTGTTTTTGAGTGGGCCTTGCTGCTGCCGCTGGCCATGCCTGCGTATGTGGTGGCGTATGCGTACAGCGACTTTTTGCAGTACAGCGGCCCACTGCAAACCGCACTGCGCAACGCGCTGGGGGCAGAAGGGCGCATGCTGCCCGAGGTGCGCAGCGTCTGGGGCGCAGCCTGGGTGTTTACCTTTGCGCTGTACCCCTATGTCTATCTGTTGGCTCGCACGGCTCTGGGCGAGCGCGCTTCGCACCTGATGGAGGCTGCGCGGCTGATGGGCGCACCCCTGGCGCGGCGCATGCGCGAGGTGGCTTTCCCACTGGCACGCCCCGCGGTGGCGGCGGGCGTGGCGCTGGCGTTGATGGAAACCCTGGCGGACTTTGGCGTGTCCAGCTACTTTGGTATTCAGACCTTTACCGCGGGCATCTACAAAGCCTGGTTGTCCATGGACAACCGCATAGCCGCGGCCCAGCTCTCGACGCTGCTTTTAGTGCTCGTCGCCCTCATGCTGGGGCTGGAGCAACACGCCCAAAAGCGCATGCGCTTCTCGGCACTCAAGGGCGCGCGCGCAGGTGTTGCCGACGCGCAGGCGGTTCGCTTGCACGGCGTGCAGGCGCTGACGGCCTGGGGCCTGTGCCTGCTGCCAATTTTGATGGGCTTTGTGTTGCCCATTCTCTTCATGCTGCGGCCCATGTTGCAGGGCTGGGACGGGTTGCCTTGGGAGCGGTTTGGCCATTGGGCCTTGAACAGCCTGCGCCTGGCCAGCATGACCTCTGTGTTGGCGGTGGCTATTGCGCTGGGCATCGCTTTTAGTTTGCGCCAGAGCAGCCATTGGGTTCCGCGCACCGCAGCGCGTCTGGCCAGCTTGGGTTATGCCATACCGGGTGCGGTGGTGGTGGTGGGCTTGTTGCTTCCTGTGGGTTGGCTGCAGGAGAGGGCACCCTCGTTGCAGGTGGGCTACTTCATCACTGCCACGGCGCTGGGCATTGTGTGGGCCTATCTGGTGCGCTTTTGCGCGGTGGCCTTGCAGTCCTTGCAAAGCGGCTATGCGCGGGTGCCGCATAGTTTGGATGAGTCGGCGCGCATGTTGGGCGCGGGGCCATGGCGCATTCTGTCGCAAGTGCATTGGCCCTTGCTGCGTCGCTCGGCTGCTGCTGCGTTGCTGTTGGTGTTTGTGGATGTGATGAAAGAGTTACCCGCTACGCTGGTGCTGCGCCCGTTTAACAGTGACACGCTGGCAGTCGTGGCCTACCAGCTGGCGCGGGATGAACGTTTGG
This sequence comes from Pseudomonadota bacterium, assembly GCA_041169205.1. Taxonomy (GTDB): domain Bacteria; phylum Pseudomonadota; class Gammaproteobacteria; order Burkholderiales; family Burkholderiaceae_C; genus Allorhodoferax. Next base: position 27,540 of record JBEEJM010000063.1, read on the forward strand.
GAGAGGCCGCCTTGCCCTGCTTGGCCTTGGTGCTGGTGGGTTTGCTGCCGGTGGTTCTACTGAGCCGAACGCTGCGCGGTGCGCGAACTCCCAAAGGCGATTAAAGTGGCAGGCATATGACCACTCGCCCCGCTCCAGCACCGTTGCCTGTGCCCACAGCTGGGGCCGAGGCCATTGCGCAAGCGCTGCTGGGCTTGGTGGTGAACGTTCCCACGTCATCACAAACACGGGCCCGACTGTCGCTGCCTGCGGCGCAAAGCCTCACCCGCGCTGCCGCCAGAAAGGCGGCACTCACCTCCGGCACGCTGGCCATGGCACCCGGCCCGTTAGGCTTGCTCACGCTGCTGCCCGACTTGGTGGCGGTGTGGAAAATTCAGGCCCAAATGGTCAGCGACATAGCCGCCGTGTACGGCAAGCAGGGCACATTGACGCAAGAGCACATGCTGTACTGCCTGTTTAAGCACACCGCGTCGCAAGCCGTGCGTGATCTGGTGGTGCGCGCCGGGGAGCGCTATCTGGTCAAGCACGCGACGCTGGCCGTATTGCAGCAGATCGCGCGCAAGCTGGGCATCATTGTCAGCAAGAAGGTGATTGGTGGCGGAATCTCCAGATTTTTGCCCGTGCTTGGGGCGATGGGCGTGGGCGGCTATGCCTACTACGACACCATCCAAGTGGCCGCGACCGCGATTGAATTGTTTGAAAAAAGGGTGGTCCCGCTGACAGGAATCGAACCTGTATCTAGCACTTAGGAGGCACTCGTTCTATCCATTGAACTACAGCGAGACTGGCGGCATTGTATAGGCCGCGCAGCCGCAAACCGGGTTCACTTGGTGAGCTGGCGCATGGCTTCTTCCAGCCCTTTGAGGGTGAGCGGATACATCTTCTGCTGCACGATCTGCTGGATGACGCTGATGCTCTGGCGGTACTGCCACACGCCCTGGGGCTCGGGGTTGATCCACGCAAATTTGGGGAACGCGCTTAACAGCCGCTGCATCCATTCGGCCCCGGCTTCTTGGTTGTTGTATTCCACGCTGCCACCGGGCTGCAATATCTCGTAGGGGCTCATGGTGGCATCGCCGACAAAGATCAGTTTGTAGTCTTTGTTGTACTTGCGGATGATGTCCCAGGTGTCAAACTTTTCTGCAAAGCGGCGGCGGTTGTTCTTCCACATGAAGTCGTACACGCAGTTGTGGAAGTAATAAAACTCCAGGTGCTTGAACTCGGTCTTGGTGGCGCTGAACAACTCTTCCACGCGGGCAATGTGCTCGTCCATGGTGCCGCCTACGTCCATGAGCAACAACACCTTGACGTTGTTGTGGCGCTCCGGCCGCATCTTGATGTCGAGGTAACCCGCATTGGCCGCGGTGCGGCTGATGGTTTCGTCCAGATCGAGCTCGTCTTCATGGCCTTCGCGCGCAAACTTGCGCAAACGGCGCAGCGCGACCTTGATGTTGCGCGTACCCAGCTCTTGCGTGTCGTCGTAGTCTTTGTAGGCGCGTTGGTCCCACACTTTGACGGCGCTCTTGTTGCGGCCTTTGTCCTGGCCGATGCGGATGCCCTGCGGGTTTTGGCCATAGGCACCAAAGGGGCTGGTGCCGCCAGTGCCTATCCATTTGCTGCCGCCTTCGTGGCGTTCTTTTTGCTCTTCAAAACGCTTCTTGAGCGTTTCCATGAGTTCGTCCCAACCCAACTTCTGGATCTTGGCCAGCTCTTCGGGGCTGAGGTTGAGCTCCAGGTTTTTACGCAGCCACTCCAGCGGTACTTCTTTGGTGAAGTCGGCAATCATCTCCACGCCCTTGAAGTAGGCGGCAAAGGCACGGTCGAACTTGTCGTAGTGCTTCTCGTCCTTCACCAGCGTGGTGCGGCTCAGGTAGTAAAAGTCGTCAATCTTGTAGCCGCTGCTGTAGGCCTCGTCAAAGGTGTCTGTCTCGCTGGGCGCCGAGTTGGGGCCGACCACACCTTTCTGGAGTGCCTCCATCAGCGTGAGGTATTCCTTGACGGATACCGGCAGTTTGGCCGAGCGCAGAGTGTAAAAAAAATCCAGCAACATGGGGCTCTCCTCGTCAGGCGCGTGGTCTGTCCAGCAGGTACAACAACTGGGCTTTGGCCTCTGGCCACTCGCCAGCGCGCATGCTGTACATCACCGTGTCACGGATGGTGCCGTCGCGGCGCAGCGCGTGGCCGCGAATGACGCCATCTTTCTTGGCACCGAGCCGTTCAATGGCGGCTTGGGATGCAAAGTTGTAGTTGTCGGTACGCCAGCCCACGACATGGCAGCCTAGCGTCTCAAACGCATGGGTGAGCAGCAACAGTTTGCAAGTGGTGTTGATATGGGTGCGCTGGCAGCTTTTGGAATACCAGGTGTAGCCAATTTCCACGCGCTTTACGGCGGGCACGATGTCGTGGTAGCTGGAGCTGCCCAGCACTTGGCCGCTTGCTTGGTCGGTTACCGCAAAGGCAAAACGGTTGCCTGCCTCATGCATGGCCAGCGCGTCTTCGATGTATTTGCGGGTGTGTTCGGGCTCGGGGACCGAGGTCACGCGAATGTTCCACAGGGCACCGTCGGCAGCCGCAGCGCGCAGGCCTGTTTCGTGTTCCAGACGCAGCGGCACCAAGGAGATACCACGGGCAGACAGCGTGACGGGTTCGACGAATGCCATGCTCAGTCCTTGGTGTCGTTTTGGGCGCTTTGCTTGGCGCGCCAGCGCCGTGCCAACTGCAAGCCGATCCCACCACCCAAGCCCACCAGCAAAATGCCGCCGATGCTGGCGTTGCCATAGCCTGGCGCAAAGATGTCCAGTCCCAGCATCAGGCCTGCCCAATACCCCAGAAGTGCGCCGCCGATGAAGCCGACAGCGTCCGATAGACCTTCAATCAAGAGTTTGTTGTTCATAGCGTGTGTGGCTTAACGGTTGTTGCGTTGCATGAACATCAGTTTCTCAAAGAGCGTGACGTCTTGTTCGTTTTTCAGCAAAGCACCAACCAGCGGGGGCACGGCCATTTTTTCGTCTTTGCTTTGCAGCGCTTCCAGTGGAATGTCTTCGGCAAGCAGCAGCTTGAGCCAGTCCAACAGCTCGCTGGTGGACGGTTTTTTCTTCAGGCCCGGCAGGTTGCGCACCTCGTAGAAGGTCTTCATGGCAGCGTTGAGCAGCTCTTTCTTGAGGCCAGGGAAGTGCACATCCACAATGCTTTGCATGGTGGTTGCGTCGGGGAACTTGATGTAGTGGAAAAAGCAGCGGCGCAGAAACGCGTCGGGCAGTTCCTTCTCGTTATTGGAGGTAATAAACACCAGTGGGCGGTGCTTGGCCTTGATCAGTTCGCGCGTTTCATAGCAGTAGAACTCCATGCGGTCGATTTCGCGCAGCAAGTCGTTGGGGAACTCGATGTCCGCCTTGTCGATCTCGTCAATCAGCAGGGCCACCGGCTTGTCGGCGGTAAAGGCCTGCCACAGCACACCTTTGAGGATGTAGTTGTGGATGTTCTTGACGCGCTCGCCGCCGTCTACGTCGGACAGCTGCGAGTCGCGCAGGCGGCTGACCGCGTCGTACTCATACAGGCCTTGCTGCGCCTTGGTGGTCGATTTGATGTGCCACTGCAGCAGGGGCATGTTCAGCGCCTCGGCCACTTCCTCGGCCAGCATGGTTTTACCGGTGCCAGGCTCGCCCTTGACCAGCAGCGGGCGCTGCAGCGTGATGGCGGCGTTGACGGACAGCATCAGGTCCTGGGTGGCGACGTAATTCTTGGTTCCGTGGAATTTCATGGTTAAGGGTTTACGCTAGAGTTTGATAAAGCTCAAAGAGCCAATTCTCGGGAAGATGTAGCCGATATAATCATCGGTTGAGTCTTATGAATCACCGTCTGATTGTCCTCGCAAAATGAACAAACTGCTGCTGTCCCTCTCCGCCGTGCTTGTCGCTTCCGTGACCGCTTTTTCTGCCCACGCGCAGGACATCAAAGGTGATGCCACAGCCGGTGCAAAGAAAAACGCCATGTGTATTGGCTGCCACGGCATCATTGGCTACCAAGCCAGCTTCCCTGAAGTGCACAAGGTCCCCAAGATCTCGGGCCAAGGCGAAAAATACATCGCTTCCGCTCTGAACGCATACAAAAAAGGGGAGCGCAAGCACGCCAGTATGCGTGGTATCGCGGCCTCCTTGACCGACCAAGACATCGCTGACCTGGCTGCCTTTTACGCCACCAGCGGCGTGGTGGCTGGTGCCGAAGCGCCTGGCAAGGCGGCTGACGGTTCTGCCAAGGCGATGGAACTGATTGCCAAGGGCGCGTGTGCATCGTGCCACGGAGACAGCTTCAGCAAACCCATTGACCCGACCTACCCCAAGATCGCTGGCCAGCACAGCGACTACCTGTTTGTCGCTCTCAAGGCCTATAAAGTTGAGGGCAACGCCCAAGTCGGTCGCGGCAACGCCATCATGGGCGGCATTGCCAAGCAGTTCTCCAACAATGAGCTCAAAGAGCTGGCCAACTACATGGGCAAACTGCCCGGTGAGTTGAAGACAGTGCCTGAAAACCGCTTCCGCTAAGCCGCCAAGCCTCAGCAAAAAGCCGCTCACTGAGCGGCTTTTTTACGTGTTAAGCACGTTCAGTCTTTGGTGGCGTGCCGCTGTACGCAGGCAATGTAGGCGTTACCGTCGGGCGGACGCCCGGCGCGCTGGCTCTCCCAGAGCATGGTGCCCAGGCA
>JBEEJM010000064.1:0-3115 GCA_041169205.1 Pseudomonadota bacterium
CCCGCACCGGTCGCGCGTTGTTGAGGTGGAGCTGGGTAAACAAGCGGAACTGACGTCAGTGCTTCATGCCGCAGAATTTTCCGATGGCAATGCCCTTGCAGGCTTGGAGTAATGCGCCTTCGCAGACCTCATCGGGTTTGCCCGAACGAAGGCACCTGGCGGCTTCGGTATGGGCCGCTGCGATTTTTTCATGTTTGGCAATGTCGTCCATGGCGGTGTAGTCCTCGTGCACTTTCCAGGCGGATGCGGTGTCCGTCACGATCAGGCGATCAATCACAGTGCCGCTGGCGCTGCCCGGATAGCAGTACGAGAGTTGGATGTTTGAATCAATGGTTCACTCCCGTTGCGCAATCCGCGCAGACGCCACGCACCGCAAAGTCCATGCTGTAGCCTTGGTAGCCCAATGCCCGAAGCGCCTCCAGCGCACCTTGCGTCGCGCGCTCCAGGTCATTGGCATTGGCCTTGAGGGCGTCCGCCAAAGGGCTGTCACGATGGCAACTCTGGCATTCAAAGTGAGGGATGGCGTGCACGCTGGCCGGCATGGCCTGAAAGCGTCGCACACGATTCACATCCACACGGCATAGCAATAGACCCACCTGGGTGAGGCGATCAACCAGTCGGTACAGCGTCACCTTGTCCAGTTCTTCATGCTGATCTTCTGCCAAAACCGAAAGCAACTGGCTGTGCGTGTAGCTCGTATCCGGATGCGCCAAAAACCACCCGAGAACCAATTTGGAAGCATAGGTGCGGCGCAGGCCATGCGCGACTAGCAATTCATTGATGGGATCAATATTTGTGGGCATGGTTTGGTTAATGCAATTGGATTGCGTTAGACTATACCGCAATTAGGTTGCGTTTTTATGTGCGAAATGCAAAGCCCACTCGGCGCAATCGCCATTACTAGGAAATCTTCCCATGCTTTTACTGTCAATTTTTCTTGGCACGCTGGTTTCAGGCGTCGGCAGCGTCTTGCTTGCAGCGCTCTTTAGCCCAGGTGCATCCAGCCGGTTTGCGCCCGACATGCTGAGTTTTGCTGCAGGCGCACTGCTGTCAACGGCATGCTTGCACCTACTGCCCGAAGCTTTTGAAAGCGGGGTTGAGGCCAAGAACATTTGCGTCGCACTGTTAACGGGTTTGGTTCTGTTCTTTGTCCTGGACAAGGCCGAACTATGGCATCACGGGCATGAACACCACTTGAGCCATGGAGCGGAGCACGGTGACGCCGGACATGTTCATGGCAAAGCCGCCGGCGGGGCCTGGGCTGTATTGGTGGGTGACAGCGTCCATTGCTTTGGCGATGGACTACTCATCGCTGCGGCATTCATCGCTGATATTCAGCTGGGTGCGATGGCTTCATTGGCGGTTCTGGCGCACGAAATCCCGCACCATTTGGGCGACTTGGCCGTCGTGCGCCAGGGAAGCTATGGACGCCAGGGAGCGGCAACCAAAGTTGCAATGGCGGGGGCTGTGACGGTTGTCGGTGGCCTCGTGGGATATTCGCTGGTTGAGCCTCTGAAGCCCTTGTTGCCTTATTTCCTGGCCGCGGCGGCCAGCAGCTTTGTGTACGTGGCCTTGGCGGACCTGATTCCGCAACTTCAGAAGCATGTCGGACCACGTCAGTCGGCTCGGCACATTTTTTGGTTGGTCCTGGGCATCACCGTGGTGGCGATTGCCACTACCTTTGACGTCGATTGAATCCGTACCAGGGCAAGGCAGGTTCGTCTTCTCACCGACTACAAAATGTTGATTAAATAGCCCTGTAGCCCTCGCAAAATATGCGTAGCAAGCTATCAAAATCGTAGCAATTCTCGGTAGCTGGTTACTGCGCATCCCGCACCGGCCGCGCATTCAGCGGCTGCACCGGTCGTGCGTTGTTGGGGTAGAGCTGGGTAAACAAGCGGAACTGCGATTTGCTCAGCTGCATGGGTTGCTTCAGCACCATCCACAGCACGCCTTCCGAGCACGGCGGTGTGGTCAGGGAGCCCATGAACTGGTAGTAGCGCTGGTCGGCGGGCAGCAATTCGTTCATGTTCAGCAAGTCACGCGGCATGCGCACGCGGTCGTTGGCGTCTAGCGGCATGTAGGTCCAGACCTTGTCGATGAGCGGGTTGGCGGTGCCTTGCTCCAGCAGCACGGCTACCACGGCCAACTGGCCTTCGTCATTCTTGTGGACCAGGTGCGCCACCATGGCAAAACGCTTGTAGTTGACCTGTTCTTCGGATGGGCTGTGAAAGTGAAACTGAACCAGCTTGTAGTTGGAGCCGCGCACGGTGATGGAGTTGTCGCCCTGCACATCCACCTGGATGGTGTGGCCGTTGTTCACCACGCTGGCGTTGCTGGGGCGGTAGTTGAACTGCACTGGCTCGGCCGGGCCCATGAGGGTGTTGCCCTCTTCAATGTTGATGGGCGACTGGCGTTTGCCCAGAGCGCACAGGTTGAATTCGGGTTTGAGTTTGCCCCAGGCTTGCGGGCCGTTTTCACCGTCGTAGGCCCAGTGCACTTCGCCACCGTGGGCGTCGGCCTTGCCCGCTTCCATGGGTGCAGCGGCGTGGCCGGTCAGGGCGGCGGCACGCGCTGCAGCGTAGGCGCGGCTGGATTGGGGTGCTGAAACGGCACCGTGGGCGGGTGCTGGGGCGGCGCGGCCAGCGGCGCTTTTGTCGTTCACGACAACGGTGAGTTTTTTGTTCGGTGCCACGCTGGTGCCTAGCGCCTCGCGTACCTGGTTGCCTACCTCTTTGGGGTTGGCGGCCGAGGTGGTGGTGACGTCGGGTGTGGCTGTGATGAGTTTTTTCTTGTTCAGCAATTCGACTTTTTCAAACTTTTCGGCCGGTGGGTCATTCGCCAGCACGGGTGCGGATAAGAGTCCGAACGCGCACAGAAGGGTGGCCAGCTGCAAGCGGCGTGAACCGCGCAGTGGGGGCATGTTCGGAGTTGCAGAGTTCATGGAAGGCGTCGCTCCAAAAGGGCATGCAGATTTGTGGTTAATCCCTTTATCGGCTGCTATGGGCCACAACTTAAGCGGCGCTGTGCGGTGCAAGGTCTGCAGATGCACCCACGGTATAGTGCTTGGGTGAGCATACAAACCGACGATTTTTCTCCCGCCCCCGCGCGCAGC